>NZ_QTMD01000048.1:0-18951 GCF_003602995.1 Bacteroides sp. AF25-38AC
TATTCCGGGGCTATTTGATTAATTGTTTAACTCGTCCCATTTTAACGGGACACTAATGATTGTTATTATATAGTAGCCAGCTGTCGATATAATATTATACATATTCTAATTATTCTTTCCTGTCAATGAATACGGAAAGTCTTTGGGATCGATTCCTCTTCTCTTGTTTGGCAGAGATGCCATACGAAATTTTATTTTCAGGCCTTCTTTCATGTCGGAATAAGTAAAATAATTTTTCGAATAGGGTTTGTTGTTAATTTGTATATCATCTATATAAATATACTCCTTGCAGTTATTAGGTGCTTCAATATACACTTTTTCCCCATTTCCAAGAGTAATTTCTATCTTTCTGAATAGCGGACTCCCGAATACATATTCATTGGTTACAGGACATAAAGGATAAAATCCTATTGCTGAGAAAACATACCATGCTGACATCTGTCCATTATCTTCATCACCACAATATCCATCGGGAGTTGCGGCATATAGTTTGTCCATAATAAGTCTGACTATTTCCTGAGTTCTCCATGGTTGACCAAAGTTAAACATATAAGACATATGATGCATTGGTTCATTCAAATGTGCATATTGCCCCATATTAGCAGCTTGCATCTCACGAATGAGATGGATAATCCCTCTTTTATAGAAGGAAATATCATATGTTTGTGGCAAAATAAACACCGAATCCATTTTTATCAATCCTTGCTGTCTATCACCATACAATTGCATAAGTCCTTCTACATCGTGAGGCACAAACCAAGTATATTGCCAACTATTTCCTTCAGTAAAATGATCTCCCCACCGAAATGGATTGAAATTTTGCAGAAACTCTCCGCTTTTATTTCGTGGGCGCATTAA
Source organism: Bacteroides sp. AF25-38AC (assembly GCF_003602995.1). Taxonomy (NCBI): domain Bacteria; kingdom Pseudomonadati; phylum Bacteroidota; class Bacteroidia; order Bacteroidales; family Bacteroidaceae; genus Bacteroides; species Bacteroides sp. AF25-38AC. Next base: position 859 of record NZ_QTMD01000048.1, read on the forward strand.
TTCCGTTTCCTTATCAAATAAGTTGCGATAACTTAAGCTACGTTTATAGTATTTCTCCAATTCCCGTTTCGGTTTCTTCAACATTTTACTTAACTGATATATGCAAAAATCATCATAAGCATATTCTAAAGTACGGGATACGTTTTGGTTGATGCCTACATCGTATGGAATATATCCAAGAGTGTTGTATTCAGTTGCTCCCAATCTACCGACCGAACTAACAGGTCCAACACCTTGAGTATTCTTTAGAATAGCTTCATAAAGTAAGTTCATATCAAAGCCTTTTATGCCTTTCAAATAAGCGTCAGCAATAATAGATGCAGAGTGCGATCCAATCATACAATCACGATGTCCTGGACTAAACCATTCGGGAAGCCACCCACTTTCTTTATAAATATTCTCCATACTTTGAAGTACTTCACTCACAATTTCCGGATAAAGTAAGTTCATTAATGGGAACTGTGCCCTAAAGGTATCCCAAAAGCCATTGTCAGAATACATATATCCACGTAGTACTCGCCCTTTATATGGACTATAATGAACAACTTCCCCTTTCTTGTTTATTTCGTAAAATTTTCGAGGGAAAATTAGGGTGCGATATAAACAGGAATAAAATGTCCTATATTGACTATCTGTTCCACCCGATACTTTAATACGCTGTAATTCGTTCTCCCATCGTTCTTTTGCTTTATCCACTACTTGTTCAAAAGAATCTTTACTTATCTCGCGTGTCAAATTAAGTTCTGCCTGTTCTAAATCTATGTATGAGGAGGCCACATTGACACCTATTTTTTCGCCTTTTTTCAACTTAAAACGAACTATTGCGCCCACATGCTCACCATTTATATTTAGTTGGTTCTCATATAATTTTTCTTTACTCCAAACATCACATTCGGCGAAAGGTTTGTCAAATATGAAAACAAAATAATTTTTAAAGTTTTTGGGTGTTCCACCCGCACTAGTAGTAGAATAACCAATTATCTTTCGCTGCTCAGGAATAATTTTCACATAAGAACCTTTATTAAATGCGTCAATAACAATATAAGTACTATCTACTACTTGAAAAGTAAATCTAAATTTTGCAGCACGTTCAGTAGGAGCAAACTCTACATTAGCCTGATGATCACCCAAATATACCGAATAATAATAAGGCTTGGCTATTTCAGTCTTATGTGAATACCAACTTTTTCGTCCCTCCTGTGTGAATTGATCTTTTCGTACAACAGGCATAACAGAGAACTGTCCATAATCACCAATCCATAGACTGGCTTGGTGCGTTTGTCTAAAACCATAAATAAAGTTATTGTGATATGTATATAAAAAATTATCACCTATTTTACCTGTATGAGGTGCCCAATTATGCATTCCAAAAGGGACACATACTGTAGGATATGTATTACCTGCAGATAACTCCATTCGTGAAAAAGTCCCCATTAGTGGATCAACATAATCTACTAGTTGATGAGATTGTGCATTTGCCTGCCAAGAAACAACCAACAAAAATAAAAATAAGATATATTTCACCATATTTATCTAATTGCTAATGATTTTAATGTATTTCCCTGAATACTCTCACTACTTCCATCGTTTTTTAGTATTTCGATATCATAAGAGAAATCCTTCGTAATATCATCTACCTTTACAATGGTTTCGAACGGATACTGATTTACTTCTATTGTAGACCGTTTTTTACCCACCTTATAATGAAGTTTCATTTTTTTAGTATCTTTGGGCAAGTCAGTAATGTACACATAAGCAAAATATTCATTAGGATTGAATTGCAAAAGATATGCCTTTCCACGGCTGTGCATAGCAATAGTCTTATCCATCTGTACCTTCCCCCGATTATATCCTACTTTCGCATACTGGGGGGCCTTTATCGTAGGGATGGGAATGGCAATCGACTGCATTCCCTTAGGAGGAATCGTTATAGTAAATTTGCCATTACACACATCTATTACTTTTTTTGTTCCGTCTTGTTCATAAAGGACACCTTTTCCAGAAAAGTGTCTTCCTTTGCCTATATTTGCACCAAGCGTAATAGTAGTAGTAGTAACTTGGTCAGCTTCATTAACAAGTGCAACTGCTAAAAGTCCATTCTTACGTGCCGGCAGATAATTGATTTCTTTCGAATCGGGTTCAATTATATTCCTGTCATTCCATAACCATACATCACTTATATCGTAAAATCTACCAGATTTAAATCCATACTGGTTAGAATTGAAGTAAGCATATCCCTGTTGACGAATAGCCGGGAATTCGATTTTCATGTTCGACATTTTCCACACCTGATTGATGAGAAAATCTTCAAGCATAGTAAGGAATACCGGAATGTGATGAAAATAAATACTTGTTAAATCAGGACCCTTATAAGGGTAATTCGCCCTCATCTGATGAGTGATATACCTATTCTGATAATAGCCTGCATAATTACCAAAACGTCCGATAATCGCATTTTTTGCCACGACTGCAAAATATTCTTCACCTGACAATGCTGCCAGTTTCATCATGTCACCAGCCCAAGTATTCATATAAATATTGAGTGCTTCGTTAAAAGTAGAACATTGTTCCAAACCGAGTCCCACCCTTGCCGGTAACCATCCCGGAACAGTATCTCCTTCCAACGAGACCTTACTTTCACGTGGAGGAGCTATTACTCCATAAGGATTTCCGAGCCGCCATTGTTTAGAACCATGCCACCAAAAGTTATGTCCTAACATAAAAGGACGTTCCAAGGTTTTTTTCGGATTGATAACATATGGCGTAGTACCTTTATTTCCATCTATCCCCGGCACCCAAACTGTTGTTGAAAGCAATTGTCCTGTTCTTATTGCCGCATCAAGATAACGTTGTTCCTTGGTTATTTGATAAATGTCAAGGAGTGAAGCCAAATTAGGATAGTAAGATATGTTAATAAATGTGGAAAAGCCAGGGGTCTCTGCATTAAATTTATTACCATAAACTACTTCTTGCAGATACTTATCGGCCTTTTTTTTCGCCAGGTCTAAATACTTTTCTTCACCAGTGTAATGATACAATGATAAATCATTTGAAAAAGCGGGAATATTTCCATATTGGTTGATTACGTGATCGGCTTTATCAATACCTATGGCCAAGAGTGAAGGGGTCAATCCATGACTCATCTCATACAAACCACCGAAAACATTTAGATTATATCCTTGGATAGGCTTTCCAATAGATGCAGGTTTTTTTACACCGCCTAAGTAGTTTGCACCTCCTTTGCTATCAAATCGCTTAAAATGCAGTCGCTCGCGGGTAAGCAGATTAGCAACAGTTGGTATAGCACGTTTTGTCAATATTTCCTCGTTCTCAGTAAGAAGATAACGCTGCATGGCAGTCATGGGATTAGCCACCGAAGTCAAGTCTTTTTCCTCCATATTATAATGGGCTTTATCGACCGGATCCCACCCTCCATATCGGTCGTCCATCATAAGATCTGTCGTGTTATAAATTGCTTCGTTCAAGGATGTATAATAATTAGAACGATAATCGTGCACATTGAAAATATCTTGAGCGATGTGCTTATACGTATCAAACCAATCACCCAAGCGGTTGATTACGTAATATGAGATTCTATATTTGCTACCCGCTTTGAACGTGCAATACTCGGAACCCAAAAGTGGAGCGAACAAGTTTCCACGGACGCCTCCTTCTGGGCCACGCATACAAATTCCCATCCTGGCAGTCTCACGGTATACATACCCTCTTGCTAAACATCCAGGATCTACAACTATGGCTGTAGTGAAAGGTTTTTGACTGATCGTATTGTTCACAGGTAAAGAAACACTTCCCATCGGGGTCGACAAGTAATGTTCAGTAATAAGCTTAGGCGCTTCTGGTATCCTTTTATTCATAATACGAAAAGGAGCCAATGCACTTTCATATTCATCATCTGCGTACTCTCTACCCGAAAAAAGTCCAAATGAATAGGCTCCATCTTTGTGAAATATCGCATCAAGCGTTACTTTAGGATCCGCCTCACCCTCATCTAACTGCCATATAACACTTATCGACTCATCTGAATTCTCATTGAAGGTATTAAACGTAAGTAACACCTTGCCTTTTGCGATACGTTCCATACCGTTAGGAATCAGCCAAGTAGACAAAGCCGATTTATAGACATTATCAGTCTTAATAGGCAACATTGTTTCACCTACACTAATTAGTTGATTGAAGAAAGCATAATCTTGTATCCAATGTCCTGTGCAACTTTTGGCAGCTTTTAGCATCAAATACCCGTGCTCTTCTGTTTTATCTTTGACTTTTATCCATTGCCCATTATCCTTTATGTAGATTTCGTTTTGGACGAACTTACCATATTTTTTATCTTTCACCTGATAAAAAACAACTTTTACTCGACTGTTTTCAAGTATCAAAGAATTTTCAGGAAGAAGATCTGCCTTTGCCCATGTTGGGAACAATTGACTTTCCATATTTTTGGAAAGTCCTTCGGGGGGGGCCTGTTTTATAAGGGTCTCATAATCATCAGACGGAGTAGCCTTAAGATCAGCAGTAATTAATATACCGTCACATCGAGCATAGAAGGCTGAAGTATCTATTAATTTAACAATGTTCTCACCTGCCTTTAGATTATAAATACCTCCATCTGTCCACTGATATTTATTCTTTCCATGCTTGCCAAAGGTTACTGGCGATAATATATCATTGACCATAAGGTTAAAATAGCGACTGCCAGGTTGATAAGTAAAGTCTCTAGCATGTACCCATATTCTATATTCCCCCGTGTTTTTAATGCCTATTTTCGCTATTGCCGGAGACGCACTACGAGGTGATTGTGGATTTACTCCAACGAGAGTGTACCCCAAATCCCCTCCAGTTTCAATTCGCCATGAACCAAAATCACAAAAACTTTCTGGCACTAAAAAATACGATTCCTGGTTTACTTCTCTTTTTTGAGCATAAGTGTATAAAAAAGAAAAGGCTAAAATCAATAAAACGTAACATCTGAAATTTGACATTCTCATATACAATAATAATTAGCAGGTTTTGCACTTTGTTTCTTCAGGTCTCCAAAAAATAAATTTTGAATCAAAGGTATAAATATAAGACATTGGCAACAAACATTTTTCACATAAAATCATCGGGAACGAAACCGCAATCGTTCCCGACAAACTATATGCTTGTTACATAACATAAACTCAACATAACATCAGAAAATCTCTAATTGCCCATCATTGATGAATTCAGTATCAATAGCGTTTTTTCTTAAAAAGGAATAAGCAACAATAGCAGAAAAGTATTTTAGTCATCCCCAAAAATTCATTCAGGCGAGATATTGTCAGCAAGCTGTATCTCGCTGATCTTTTTGATAAAGTTCCAAAGAACTTCATCGTTCTTTGGAAGTTGTTGGTAGCCGCCGCAAGCAATGTGTTTATAACGTCTCCCCTCACTCTAAAGTTGCAATCTAAACGATGATCAGATAGTTGGCTCTATATCTACCTGCTTGCAGAGCAATTTGTGTTTCTTCAATCTCTGACATCGGCTGTCCGATTTCTTGGGAGTATCCGGTATTAAAATCTTTGTTCCGCTAATTTCTTTCTTGCCACGATACCCCTTGTCACCTGCAAGCATCTTGATCTTTCTCTTTGTCAGACGCTCAACCTGTTTCAGAGATGCTTCTATCGTATGACCGTCATATTCATTACGAAAGGCCATGGCTCCGAGGATGATGCCGGTAGCGGAACGTATGACAGATACCTTGTTGCCAAATTCATACTTTTTATGTTCCTTACCCTTACTGATACATTGCACTTCAGGTTCATGGATGGAATAAATCTTTTTCTGACTGTTACGCTTTTGCGAAAGGATGGCTTCAAATACTCCAAGCAGCTTGTCGTAGTCATGGTTATTCCCAAGATTACGTTTGAGTTCCCGGACCAGTCTTCCCGCTATTGTCCGCAATTTCCTGTCTGCCTTAAGAGCCTTGTTTCGATTCTTGGGATGATTTCGGAAACGTTGGTCGCGATAGATACGCTTCAAGACAAAGGTATAGCTTTGTCGAAGAGGAAGTGCCAGTTTATGCACGATGTCAAGTACTTTGTTCACTATCTTTTTATGCAACTTCGCATCAGTAGGGAAGGTGATGTTCTTTTCTTGGACGGTAGAATCGATAAAGGCTGTATCGTGATGACGCTTGTCGTCATCTTTATTGTTCACACGGATACTTTCCTGAAAAATAAGCTCGACACCGCTTTCACCGATACGGTTACGGAAATGAACCAATTCGGAAGATGCACATGGGGCAGAGGGAGTAAACTCCTGCATACCGCAAAAATACTGATAATAAGCGTTCTCGCTCCATTGCTCTACTACGGATTCGTCGGACAGATTACGGAGGTGTTTGAGGATCAACAAACCGCACATCAAGCGGATCGGCTTGCCGGGACGACCATTGTTCTGACAATACAAAGGGAGGAAAGCGTCATCAAATTTCTTCCAATCTATCTGGTCTGCCAACTTGTACAGTGGGTGCGATTGGTTCAGCATATCAGATAAATTGCTGAATAAAGAAGAGCTATTATGGGGCTTTTTTATCATAAAAACCTGCAAGTTTCTTAATGTAAAGATAAGAATACTTGCAGATTCATCGAAGAATTATACGTATTAAATTTCTGAATATCAGCGCTGAAGGTCTCTTTTAAGGGACGACTATTTTAAACAGGCTGAGACCTACTCCTGTTTAAGACAATCTTTGTCGGCAGAACATTTTTTACGCCAATAGTAATAAGTTGAAAACTTACACCTACCCATTATAAGTACCACTTCAATGGCAGGCCACTTTGTTACACCTACAACTCTAATTCCTCAAATTCTGATCGGTTCATTACAATTAGGGCTTGATTACTATTGCGAGCGCAAAATACAATCAAGCCCTAGAGGGGGGGGGCAATGTGCATTTCTTCGAATGTTTACAGAAAAAGTCTACAGGCTTCTTCCGAAGCGTCATGCACCGACTGAGGAAATTCAGATCGTGGAATGGGAATCTACAATAAAGTCAGCATATAAAACTAGTACAATTACTCATTTCATATGCCAACTCATTATTTTTAGGACATTTACTGAATATTCCTACAATTATTGCTGTCCGGTAAAAAAATCGCAACCTTATATTTGACTCATATATAGTAAATCATATTGTGTTTGCAAAAATCGACTTGTTATTTTGTGCTGTGTACAAATGGAAACATTAATCATTAAAATACCTTTATAAGACATTTATGCGAGTTTATCTATAATGGAATAAAAAAAACATCTAATTTCTATCATGACAAAGTTTTACCGGACAGCAATAGTTTTCTATCCCTTATTATGCGTAATTATTTCTAAGCCCCATGGCTCTATCGTTATATTTTTATATGTCTGCGTATCTGGAAAGTATACCTTAATGTTATTGCTCTTGCTTTGATTATTAAGTAGAAAAACATATAGTTTTTTTTGATTCACATCGGATGCAGTAATATAGTCTACATTTGAATTATCCACAAATACAAGATCACTGCGAAGCATCAAATCAATCTTTTCACCATCAATTTGCCCAGCCTGAAAGCCCAGAGCTTTGTGTGAACCAACTTTAGGCGTCATGAACCCTCGTGGAAATTTCACACGACCTTCTGACCTTAATTCAACCTCAGAAATCAGATAGTCATATATCCATCCAATCTGCCACCAAGCATGATGGGGAAAATTACCTGCTCCTTGATCAAAATTCTTCCAATAATAGGATGCAACACCAGTAGTTGAGTTAACAAAAGCATCTCTACCCAAAGCACCAGCCCTTGCCATATCAAGAAATAAAGTATCATTGGTCAACTGATACATTTTTAAGAATAGACTACAATGGCTGAGCAATAAAATTGGACCATGATCGACAGCAGATCCCATTGCACCACCATGTTCAAAACATAACCCATTCTGAGAGAACTGCCAATCTTCCCAGAATTTCCCTTTTCTTATCTTTATGTCTTGTGTAGGTATAGGATGAGTATAGATGGATGAAGTATACATTCGAGCCGCCTCAATAGATTTTTCAAGATATTCTTTCTTATTAGTTACCTCATATAAATCAAGAAGAGCTTGCGCACATTGGATAGTTGCAAAGTCATTTACAAAACGTACATCTCCGCAAACGCCAGTAAAATGTCCCTTATTTATTCCTTCCTTGATAAGCCACTGGGCACCTTTTTCCGCCGCATTCAAATATTCACGATTCTTTAAAAGTCGATAAGCTATTAACATTCCGTAAAAAGTAGGCCGCAAATCTTGCAAATCTGTATAAATTGGAGCATGAGTTTTCTTATCATATGCCATCATCCAACTGCCGTCAGTCTGTTGCCACGCTAGCAAGCGATCTGCTCCATTTTTCAACAAAGTTTTCAACTCCTGCTTTTCAGGTTCGAACAACAGAATATTTCCTAAATCCATTAATGTATAATAGGTGAGACCTATCGGTTCAATGTGAGTTCCCCATTCTTCTGTAAATATTTTCTTTTTCCATAAGTAATATTGTCCTTCCGCTACTCCTTTAAAAAAACCGTCTTTAACTTGTTGATGCATCTTAAATTTTTCAATGTATGGCAATTTGTTTTTATTTAAGGACTCATCACCTGTTATTTTTGCCAACATCCAGACTGCACCTATATCCGAATTTTTCATAGCATCGTTATCTGCTCCTACAACGCCACTCATATAAGATTGTGCTGCTATCGTATCCCCCTGATATTCTTTAAAATTCCATAATGCTGTCTTCTCATTTAAGACATAATCATACAGCATAAACAACCTATTAGTAAGGGATAATTTAGTATCTTTCAAATTCAATATTTTCTTAAACTCATATACATCATATATGGCATGCTTATATACGGAATACCAGTCTGAATCAGCCAACGTTATTCTAAAACTAAATTGTGTGCATTCACCAGCTTTTAAGAAGGATTGATTCTCACCCAATACAGGATGATAGGCCGTGGGTGATAAATGCGCGTCACTATTCATATGTGATAAAGCTATGTTCCATATACTATTATGCGTTTCCTTATCTATTGAGTAAGGGTTTCTATCCTGACCAGGGTCAGGAATGACAGCCAACGTTATTCCGCTTTTATTACTAATTATGGACGCCAAAGTAGTCAGTGTGCTTTCCCGACACAGCACTGGATAAGCTGGTAATCCCTGTGCATAAGCATAAGACAATTGAAATGCAGGTTGTATTTCATTTCCCTGAAAGAACCCTGGAATAATACCCCATTGTAATTCATCTTCCGTAATTGTACAAACTGTAGGAGAAGGGAGTGAATAAAATCCATCTTTAGATGCGGTAAAAGACAAGTCCACTATAATATCTGTGGGGAAATCTTTGCATAATCGCCAAATTGCAGTATAGTCTCCATAACTAGTTTCTTGCCTAAAGCGAATAGACTTTCCCTCTTTTTGAGCAACAGCAGGATAAAACGTTTCCCGGATTCCTGCTTTATTCATTGGTACAGCGGCTATTGCTTTTTGAAATTTAGGATAAACGTACTTGAACTTTTTTTCGGGAAAATACAATGTGTCACCATCTTGAACAACTGATAATGGCGCTTCTGAAGGCTTCTCTTTACTATATAACAACGAACATAACCCAGATTCTTTACCGAAAGAAACGAATTTATTCCCTTGCCTAACTTGGCAAACAGCAAGCATCCACCCCACTTGTCCTTTCCTCCATTCCAAACTAAGTGTCCCATTCGACAGTTTTATAGATTGTTGCGCATACGCTTTTCCTGCCCAAAAGAGCAAAAGTAGTGTTACTGAAATAAATCTGTATACATATTTTTCAATCATTATCATCCTCCCTATTTTTATCTTTTGACTATTCTATCATTTTGATAGTTCTCTCTATGCGTCTTTATCCATCGTAGAATTGAGAATTCTTAGGAGTTTTTACATCTACCCAGAAAATCAATTTAAGCATAATTCTAAAGACACTTTTATTATATTACCGCAATCATATTCAATATTAATGTTGCACTTCTTTAGCACTCTAATATAATAAGTTATACTAATAAACCAACTATAATAAGTCATATAATATTCTTATGCTAAAAAAGCAAATACACCTTCTATATTCACTTAATAACATATGTGTAAATAGAACGCGGCTTCACTATATTTTGAACCGCTTGATTGTTTAGCCATATATCAAGAGGTAATTTTTTTTCACTTTTATTCAGTACTACAACTACCAATGATTGGTCTTCATTGCAAAAAGCGGTAACTAGCAAATCGTCATTTGTTGTAGAGTTCAATACCCGTTTAGCTCCTGGACGAATGAATTTGGAGAAATGTCCAATGTAATAATAGGCATTAGTATATATTAATTCTCCGGTTTGAGTATCTCCATGTATGGGAGCAAAACAATAATTTCCTACATGATTCGGTCCTCCTTTCTCATCAAGTAATATATTCCAATCCGTCCAGGCGCAAACGCCACCATTTAAATCATTGATTATTGATATTCCATAACGCTCCCCTAGTTTCCAATCACTCAGTCGATCAGTCCTGAAAGCTTCATTACAACCTTCTGTGAAAATAATATGTTTATCAGGATAGGCCTCTTTAGTAATACCTACATTTTCGAAGTGATGTCCTGTATACCAGTGAATACCGATTCCCCATACGTATTTCGCAGCATCCGGATCATTGTATATCGTCATAGCACGCTGATGCATAAGTCCTCGATTATGATCCCAAGCAATAATCTTTTTATCTGCCATACCCGCTTGCCACATGGTAGGTCCCAGATGTTTTTTTATAAAATCTCGTTCTTGCTCTGCCGTGTAAATACACGATTCCCATCGTTGCACAGAAGCAGGTTCGTTTTGTACGGAAATCCCCCACATTGGAATTCCTTCTTTTTCATAGGCATCTATAAACTTTACATAGTACTTAGCCCACACACTGGCATATTCATCTTTAAGTTTTCCACCTCTGAGCATATTATTGTTGGTTTTCATCCAAGCGGGTGGAGACCATGGAGTTCCATACATAATCAATGTACCTGCTTGAGTTAATGCTTCTTTAATGAATGGGATTTTATACCTTTTATCTACTGAAATATCAAAAGAAGATAGCGACACATCATTTTCTTTCACATAAGTGTAAGAACTACTAGAAAAATCACAACTATTAATAGGTACTCTTCCGATAGAATAGCCTATACCTTTACCTTTATCATAATAAGCATTTATGAATTCTTGTTGCATTTTTCTAGGCAATTTATAGAATGTCTCAGCAGACGCATCAGTAAATGCACCGCCAAAGCCGACAATCGTTTGAAAAGTTTTAGTAGTATCTATAAAAATTGCAGCTACAGATTCTTTTATCGGGATCTTTTCAACAAAAGTTAGTGACAAGGTATTCGTTAATCTAGTCGTTGTATCTTTGGCCGTTTCATAAACGGTTACTTTTTGTCTTGAATTAAGAGATACTTGCGATGAAGCTTCAACTCCTATCGGAAAATTTAGAACTGTTATTAATAAATAAATGATTTTTCTCATAAGTCTTATTTTTAATGTTTTTAACCAATAAATATCATTGTTTATTCTATTCAATATAAATTTGAAATAATGCAGCGGGCACATAGGGAAGTGGCTGTTCTAGTTTAATTTTTATACAATCAGTCTGCACATTTAAATCAATTACATTAATAGTTTGGTGATTATCTTTTTTTTCAAAAAGCACCACTCCTTCTTTATCGATTATTTGATATGTTCTCACACAAAAAGGCATTACATTTTCGGGATGCTCCAATTGTACAGATTCCATAGCATGATCGTAATCAGTATCGAAGTACAGATGTAATCTATTAATCGTTTGAAGAGTATCCCAAGTATATTCTATTGTCGGAGATTTATCATCCATTGAAGCAACCCAAGCATTTGTCATTGTTGTTGGCCGTATATACCCATTTATACAATTTATGGGAGCAAAAGTATCAATGCCAGGATAAATTCTCATCGCAATGTTATTTCCTTTTGGCCGTCTATCTGGGCACCAGAATTCAAACGCTTCAATTCCTGTGTTTGGAGGAGGTATTTGCTTTCCGTTATTATTGACAGCTTTATTAAATTTATTGAAAACAGAGACGATTCCAGTATAACGCTCTTCGCTCATGCGTATTTCAACACTATCATTTCGTAAGAAAGTGATAAAACCATATTGACTTATCGGCAAGCCTTTTGAAAAATTAATATTTACATTTTGTACTCCTTTATGTACATTTATCCTTTGCTTATCTACTATAAGATCCGGAGTGTAGTTTCCAGGTTTGATTGAACAACGTAATTCCACATCCAACACTGTATCTTTATCTGCTTTTGTTTGAATGGTAAAAGTATATTTCTCATTTTTGCTTAATGGTAACATTTGTGCTGTTGAAAAATCAAGCTTATTCCAAGGTCCGTCAAAAGGAATATGATTTAGAACGAGTTGGCTAGATGCTTCTACCTTTGCCAAACAAGCCTTGTTATTTTTAGGACTGATAGCGATATAAGGAATACTTTGCCCCATAATGTTAAGTGACTGCTGCAACTCGTTCATCTCATCTGTTCCCAGAATATTTTCAGGCAATAGACCTTTTCTAATGCATTGAGCTGCAGCTACACCTACGGCTTGCCCTCCGAAAGCTGAAGTCGCCATCACTCTACTTGATCCATGCGCTACATGTGAAGTGCTAATATTGCGCCCTGCAAAAAACAAATTATTAATATCTTTACTCACAAAGCATCTATACGGTATCTCATAAACTCCTTTGGAATGATATTGTATACATCCTTCCTTTTCGCTATATACTCCATCAGCAGGATGCAAATCAATCGCCCACCCACCAAAAGCAATCGCATCCTCAAAATGCGTTTGTTCAACAATATCCTGTTGTTTTAATGTATAATAACCTAGAAAACGGCGACTTTCTCTTTTACCAGGAATAATACCAACCCATTCTAGGGTAAGATTCTCCGCTTCTGGGAATTTTCCTGAATTTTTAATGTAATCCCATACTCCATATACAACACGCCACAACTCCCATTTAATATCTTCTGTCTGATGTATGGTATCCAAACGACCTCCGTATTCCAACCACCAATATTTGCATCCATGCTCGTCCGCTCTAACTTGTTGAATACGTGGAATACGACTAATTTCTTTTAAAGCGTATTCTGGTGCAACAAACTTGACAGGTTTGCCAATATCTTTGCTATAAAAGTAAATAGAATGTCCCAGCAAATCACCATATTCCTTGGTGTCTGGAGCAAACCGCTCACCATACACCAATTCATCCTCCGCTCCAATTCTAAAAGAGGCCCCCGCCATATAGGCTACCACCCCATCTCCCGATGCGTCACAAAAAAGTGTCCCTTCAACATTGTAGAATGTTTGGTTTTGACTACAAAAAGCCATAACCTTACGAATGCTTTTCCCTTCTTTTTCAATATTGTATACGGCAGTATTCAATAGTAGGATTATATTTTTCTCTTTCATCACTTTTTCGAGAATAACGGTATCCAACAAGATTGGGTTCCCTTCTTTATTCCTATATATATTTTCTACCAATATTTCATCAATAATACCACCTTCACGTGACCAGCGGTTATTATTGCCCATATGTGATGTCGCACCCAATATCCATAATCTTATTTCACTTGATGCATTTCCTCCCAACACTGGCCTATCTTGTATAAGCACAACTTTTATACCGGACCTTGCAGCCGCTATTGCCGCGCACACTCCAGAAAGGCCTCCTCCAGTAATGACAAAATCTGTCTTGAGTTGGACAGTACTTAATTCTCGCTTTTCTATTGAAAATACTTCCTTAATCATTGCTTTTGTATAGTTTAATAATACTCTTTTTTATCATATAACTTCCTAAAAGTAGCAAGAAAATCCCAATACATATAATTAATATTTTTCCTATCTGTGAAAAAGTTCCCAACAAAATAATATCCAAACCAATAAATCCAACTCCACATCCGATAATTCGCAAGCTATAAGCGTTATTATCCGATACTTCAAGGCTATCTTTTTCCAATGTCATTCCTTGTGCTATTTGCTGCATTGCAATATAGCGCTCATATTGTACACTCTTCTTATGTACTAAGTCATAGTAATATTCAAATAATGCAAGACATATAATAGGGAATAAAACCCCCAATATCATTTCTTCTGTTCTAGATAGAGAGAGATGGAATAAAACAGGTGCTACAAATTTAAAAAAAACGTTTACTGCCAAACTGAAAATTGTAGTAGTAAGAACAGAAGTCTTGTCCTGCCTTTTAGAAAAAAGTGACCAAATAATGGGAAGATACAACGGTACCCCCGTAAGTGCCGCCACACTGATAACTACATTGACAATCCCCCCCATCAACGGAATTAACAAAGCGATGATTACGGTTAATATCCCAATACCAATGGTAGAGATACGTGCCACTTTCATTAGCATAGTACTCGTACTATGGGGACGTAATCTTTTGAAGATATCATTAGTAATAACACCTGATGATATATTTAGGGTAGCATTTAGCGAACTTGCTGTTGCAAAAATCATTCCGCCAAGCATTAAGCCAAGTATACCAGTAGGAAGTACTTCTTTGCACATCAATAAGTAGGCACCTTCATTGTCTAATCCACCAAGCGATGTGTTTACAACTCGGTACAACATTGGTGGGAGCATCCATAACAGCGGACTAATGATATATAATAGTCCAAATAGCCATCCGACTTTTCGGGAATTCTTTTTATTTTTAACACAAGTATACCGTTGTACATATGCCCAATTGCCTCCTAAAAAAATAGCATTATAAAAACCAAAGGCAATGATAAACCCAACAGTATAATCACTATCTGCTAAATCAAAAAAATTGTCAGGAGCTCTATCTACAAAAGCTTCAACACCGCCTACATGGTTAATCGCAAGAGGTACTACAATAATAACAACCGCTGTGAGGATTACAAACTGTAAAACATCGGTAGACATCACAGCCCACAGTCCTCCTACAGAAACATATAATATACAGAAACCGCCAATTAGTAATATACTTGCGTTTAAAGGGAGTCCTGTCGATACTTCGATGATCTTAGCTACCGGATAAAGGAATGAGCCGGTAGTAAATAACGAAATAAAAAGAAATAAATAAGTATATACTTTTTGGGTTTCAATGTCGAAGCGCTTGGTTATATACTCTGCGGCTGTTAAAACGCCTGTTTCATGCCAACGAGGTGCAATCAATAAACCGACAATAAAGCCAGCTATGGCCATTGTCCATTGAATCGTAATAGACACCCATCCCAATGAATAGGCTATGGATCCCCATACGACAAAAGTGCCAGCAGAGAAAAATCCCATAAATAAAGAAAGCCCACTCATTTGCCAAGGCACAGCTCCTCCCGCAGCAAAAAAGGACCTCATGTTTTTTTTACTTCTTTTTGCAAATGTCAACCCTATTAGGATAATTCCTGCTGAAAATAAAATAATGGTAATGTAATCTAAGAAATTCATGGTATTTATTTAAGTGTAATAATGAGATTTGGCACTTCTTTTGGGAACAAAAATATAGATATAATACACTAAAAGCAAACCATTTAAAGATTAAATCATCGGGAACGATATCGGGAACGTTTCCGATTTTTTTTTTTGCAAATT
The DNA here is from genome assembly GCF_003602995.1 of Bacteroides sp. AF25-38AC. NCBI lineage: Bacteria > Pseudomonadati > Bacteroidota > Bacteroidia > Bacteroidales > Bacteroidaceae > Bacteroides > Bacteroides sp. AF25-38AC. Next base: position 16,577 of record NZ_QTMD01000048.1, read on the forward strand.
GTTGATAAGTACTCTTTTTTTATATAATTTTGTTCTATTCACTAAATTAAGAAAACTATGAGTAAACAACGAGTAACAATAAAAGATATTGCAAAAGAGTTGAAGATTTCAACTTCTACCGTATCAAGAGCGCTTTCTGACAAATGGGATGTAAACCCGGAAACACGAAAGGCGATATTAGATTTAGCCCAAAAACTAAACTACCGCCCCAATCCTATGTCATTAAGCCTTAAGCAACAGCACTCGATGACAGTAGGCGTGATTGTACCCGAATTCATTAATTCTTTCTTCCCTGAAGTAATTATGGGTATACAATCTATACTTAACAAAGTTGGATACAATATCCTGATCTGTCAATCCAACGAATCATATGAGAAAGAACTAGCTAACTTGAAAATGCTTGAGGAAAAAATGGTTGACGGCATTATCGTTTCTATTACAAAGGAAACGAAAAATATGGAGTTTTTTTCTACTATGCTGGAGAAAAAATTTCCAATAGTTTTTTTTAATCGGATATGTGAGAACTTGAATGCTTCCAGCATTATTATCGATGATTACAAATGGGCTTTCAATGCCGTTGAACATTTGATAAAGCAAGGTTGCAAACGCATTATACATCTATCAGGGCCTGAGAATTTACTACTTTCTCAACAACGAATGAATGGCTATTTAGATGCCCTGAAGAAATATGGATTATCCTACACCGACAACTTGATTATCCCAACAGGAGTAATGATGGAATGCGGAGTGATGGCTGCTTATCAGATTTTGGATATGAAAAAACTACCTGATGCAATTTTTGCCATAAATGACCCAGTGGCAATAGGAGCAATGAAAACACTACAGAAGCATGGCATTAAAATTCCCGAAGACATCGCTGTTGTTGGATTTACAGAATCAAGAATGGCCATGATTATCGAACCTAATCTAACAAGTGTTGAACAACCAACTTTTGAAATGGGGAAACTGGCAGCCGAGCTTTTACTCGAACAATTAAAGAATAATCAGGATGAAAGACTATCTCCCAAAATTATCACATTAGATGCAAAATTAAATATTCGGGAATCTTCTTTGAAAAAGCAACAAAAAGATGATTCTTATTCTTAAAAGATCATCGTCTAAAAGATGGAAATGCTACAAATCAGGCTGTGACTACAAAGGGAAAAATATCAATTTTGCTAACATATTTTTATGAAAGTAGAATTTAATTTCGAAAGTGTCTATAACAAGGCCATCAAACAACTAAAAAACGATATTTTTTTGAACAAAAGAAAGTTTCATGTCCTTATTGGAAGCACCTCAATGCCGCTCTTAAAGACGAAATGGACGAACGAGAGGTATCAACTTGACACCGTTGCAATGGTAAAATGCAGAAATGGTCCCAGACCCTATTGAACGAGAGACTGCATCTCCCCCCGTGATCGTAATTCAAGTTTCAACTTCTAGCTCATCAAGAAATGTGAAACTATTCTATCAGAAGGTATCGCCAACCGTATAATTGGCCTATATACACTTGGAAACAGCACACATGAGATTAGATAATAAATCTGGGGGCATGTTCCAGCAGACACTATCAGCACTATTATCGGCCTTGTATTTCCGGAAATAAAAGCATAGAAATCACAGATACTTGATTCTGTCCATCCTATAATTTGAATGGGCGCTATTCATTATAAAGTACAGATGAGCGTAGCTGAGCTGTAAACCGTGCAATATATAATGTACTAAATATTGACAGAGAGGGCATAAAGAGCTGCTTGGTATTTATATATCAAGAAACGAGGATACAAGCGTCTGGTTCTATGCTTACAAGCCTTCAAGAGCGTAGAGTTAAAGATATTCTTATAACATGTATAGATGAGCCGAAGGAATGTAAGGGAGAACTTACTACTGAATCTAAAATATTGCATACACATTTCTAAAGATTGAAAATTTAATGTCCGCTTTCCTCCTGTCCCTCCTGTTCCTTGAGGCAGAAAAAAAGAGAAGCTAAGTCTAACCTTAACTTCCCTTCAAATTTAATCAGCGTCTATTCCACTACAGTAAACTCATGAAAAGAATACCAGACATCATCATCGCCTTTCTCCTCCATATACTCGTTCAGTGCCTCTTCTATGGCGTTCTTCTCTGGTTCCACTTTCTTCCCGACAATTCCTGATATATATTCAGTCGCCGCTTCAATGGTTCTGAAATACTCCGAATCATCACCACAGGAATCCAAGTAGTACCTCTCAGGGAAATACTCACCGGCTACATCATTGGTATAGAACACGCCGCACCCGGATTCCTCTTCACGATAGTAAACTTTGATGAACGGTAAGCGCCTAAGTAAGTACATCTTCTACAGTTCATTTTCCCTCCTTACTTTTGCTACA
>NZ_QTMD01000049.1:0-17129 GCF_003602995.1 Bacteroides sp. AF25-38AC
TTCTAACAGAACTCTAACAGCCAAATTCACAACAACATCCCCACTCTTCTATGTGAAATTTACCGATGAACAGTTTGATGAACGAGGTGGAGTAGATGCCGGTACGTTACAGATTATGGGTGAAGGGGAAGCAGAAAGACATACAAGCACCTCTAACACTCTTATTTATGCCCTATATGACGATGGAGGGCACTATCCCAATCTCTATATAGAGAAAAATTCAAACTATGAATTTGTAGGATGGTATTATGATGGCTCACTGTTGTCTTCATCTTTGGAGTTGTCGGATATGGACCTCTATGTAGCCAATATTACGAAAGGCGCCACAATTCTGGCCGCTTTTAAGAAAGTGAGTGGAGGAGGGAAATATACAATTACACTTCATGCAGATCATTATGATAATGGAAGTTGGGTAGGAACTGTTGGCAATTATGTGGGATTTAGTTCTGATGACATAAATCATAAAACAATCAGCAAGGAATTTGAGTATGGTACACGAGTCACCGTATATGGATTGGGAAGAAACGGAAATGATGACAGTGATTGGCAAAATGCACCTTGGTGGTATTATGTGAATGGATTCTATACGGCAGGAGGTACTAAACTAATAGGTTTTGATTTCAATCATGTATCTGCATCATATACATTCACTGTAACTAAGAATATGGACATATATGCAGACTTTGTTTATTACAAAAGGTAAAACTGAAAGCACAAAGAGGGAGAGAGATGGGGGGGAGAGCTCTTATATCCCCCCTACTCCATCTTAATATTGGCCAATTTCATTTTTTTGATATTGATTAATTTTAACTCTTTGTCTTTATTTTTCTTGCAGTTTATTATGTTTTCCTTTTAATACACCAATACCAAATGGTATAGGGGATTGGTGTATTAAAAGAAAAGCTGCGTATCTCTATCCTTTTGGTTTTCTCCCCTTCCCTACTCTATTCCTTTTTCCGTTTGCTTTCTTCAATTCTTTTTCTAGAGTAAGATCTGTAACAGCACTGTATATCTGTGTCGTTTTGACACTCTGATGACCTAGGACTGTCTGGACAGTGGTAATACTGACTCCTCTGTATAACAATAATGTTGCACAAGTATGGCGGGCTGTGTGGAATGTCATTTTCTTTATTCCGACTTTTTTGGCAATCCTCTTCAAGACCCTATTGGCTTGCTGATTACTGCCTACATGAAACAACACTCCCCTTGTTCTTGAGATTGATTTTGCCAGTTTCAGCGCCTTGCCTTCGAAGATTGTACTTAACGGTATACGAATCTCCTTGTTTGTCTTATACATTTTAAGGACTATCCATCTTTTGTGATTGATAGTGCAGATATTCTGCTTTGTAAATATGCGCACATCCGAATATCTCAGGCCAGTATAACAGCTGAAGAGAAAAGCGTTTAAAACTTCATTAGGCTCTGATAGGCTTTCTCGATATTTTTCCAGTATCTCAAGCTCCTTCTCTGTAAGTGCATCTCTATGTACTTGTTCCGTTCTGATTGTATAGTTCAAGAATGGGTATTCTGTGATTATTCCCTTCTTTCGTGCTACATTAACATATCGCTTGAGTGACTTCATGTGCCGTGCTATCGTATTTGTTGACAGCCTACATTCCTCACGCATGTAAATCTCAAATTTTAGGAGAAAGTCACTTGACATTTCCTGGAGACTTGCATTCGGTGAAAAGCCTTTGATTTGGTTCAGCGTATCCAAATGGAGCTTTTTGGTACTCTCCCTGACAGCGGCAATCTGGATTTCCTTCTCCATAAACTTGACTAAGCTATTCCCCTTCTTCCCTATTGTCCTAGCTGGTGCTGCGAGATTATTCAAATTCCCATAGCTCATTATATGGTTTATGCCATTTATCTGCATCTGGATTAGTAGAGCGCCGTTATTGTCCAGTCCCATTTTGCGTAACTCACTCAGAAAATTGCTTATTGCAGTTTCGATATCCATCACTTTGTCTGCCGTTTTTTCATGACGCAAAAATAATACAAATTTGCTTTTGAACAGCTGTCTTGCCGATTATGAGGATTATTATGTTCTTTTTTCACACAACAAGTACAAGAAAGCTCATATACCAATTGAAGTACATTACTAATAGGATGAAAATTGATATGTTTATACTATAGTATTGCAATACTATAATGTTATAGCATCGTAGTGTTGTAATGCCACGGAGTTGTAATCTTTACATTTTTGATATTGTAATGCTATTATATTTTAATATTATAATATTTAAATGCTATAGTATTAACAATGCTACAATATTGTAATGTTATTATATTATAACTCTTTTATATTATAACGTCATAATGTTGCATTATTATTAATATTGTAGAATTGCAATATTACAGAGTTTGTATGTCATAACATTAAAATATTATAATATTAGAATGTTACAGCATCAAATAAAGAACTTATGTGTATATTTGAAGCATTAAATGCAAGAAATAAAACGTGAATGATATGGCAACAGTAATTTCTAATCTAAATTTCAAAGGTGGCGTAGGGAAGACTACTACTACAATCAACTTAGCAACAGCCCTTTGGATAATGGGGAAAAGGGTTTTAATGATAGATACAGATCCTCAATGTAACCTAACAAATCTTGTGGGGTTTGACCAAACAGAAAATGATAGTACAATATACGAGTGGATTACTCAGGATGATTGCTCTATTCCTGTTTATGAGCACTATAAGGGTTTTTGTTTTATTCCTGCACACAAAAAACTTCGCGACATTGAAATAGACTTGATGAAACGAAAAAATAGGGAAAGAATATTGACTAAAAAATTATCGCTAATCAAAGATAACTTTGATTACATTTTAATAGACTGCGCACCTAAAGACGGCATCGTGAATGATAATGCAATGAGTGCGAGTGATAGCGTATTGATACCAGCTGAATGCTCCGGCTTCTCTCTGCAGGGCATGCAAGACCTGCTTGATTCAATTCAGGATGTGAAGGAGAATATTAATGAGAAACTGGATATACTTGGGTTTCTTGTGATCAAGTATGACAAGAACACACGTATAAGTAAGCAGACGCTTGAATATTTTAACCATGCATATCCCGGTAAGATATTCCAGACTAAAATCAGGCGGAATGTTAAGTTTGACGAAACACCTCTGAGACATAAAAGCATATTTGAGCATAGTATAGACGCCAATGGCGCCGAGGACTACATAAGCCTTGCTGAAGAAATAACAGGGGAGACAAGACCTGAGGACTGGAAAGAAAAAATTCTTAGTGCATGGTTGGGAGAACATCCGGATGATGAAAGCGTAATCGAACAGTTGAATAATCTCAAAAAATAATAGACTATGGCCAACAAGAAAGTAACAGATTTGGGGATATCCAGTTATATGGAACAAATTCAATCAAATAAGCCCAAAGCGGAGAATAAAAAAACAGCCTCTCTAGAAAATAATGAGGAAATGAAAGAAGAAAACACTGCCGAGACGGTTGCTAAAGGTGAAAAAGCAATAAGCGAAGTCGCCACAGTTGTGGAGAATAAGGACAGTACCACAGAAACTTTATTAAGAAATGCCATTCTGACATCGGAGACTCTATTTCGTCTCGAGCAGGTTAAAAAATTAAAGAATAGCACTGCAAAGAAAGGTGAGCGGATAAGCATTGCAAGGTTAATGGGTACGATCATAGAAGAATATCTTGATGATAAATATCCTCAGACCAAAGAGCTGTACAAGTTAATGAAGAATATGACCTCCGAAAATATTATAAATGGATGAGCTGCAATTAATCCAAAGCAGGATATATGAGATCCGGGGCCAGAAGGTAATGCTGGACTTTGACCTGGCAGAAATGTACGAGGTGGAAACACGAGCTCTCAATCAGGCGGTGAAGCGTAATATCGAGCGTTTCCCGGAGGACTTCATGTTTCAACTGACAAAAGAAGAAACATTGAATTGGAAATCACAAATTGTGATGTCCAATTCTATAAAGATGGGTATGAGACGTTCTCCTTATGCTTTTACGGAATTAGGAGTTGCTATGCTTAGCAGTGTTTTAAATTCAAAGGCAGCCATACAAATCAATATGAGTATCATGCGTGCCTTCGTCGCCATCCGCCAGCTGATAGCCAATCCACCGGTAGACAGAGTGGGAGAACTGGAAAAGCAAATGCAGGAACTTCGGGCCTACATGGAAGAAGTTTTTACCGATTATAACGACATCAACGAGGATACCCGGATGCAACTGGAGATGATCAACCAGACGTTGGCCGAGCTTCAGGTCAGGAAGAAGGTTGAAGAGAAACCACGTAACCCGATTGGATTCCGGGCCTATGAATAGTCGTTTTTCCCTATTTGTCAATACGTAAATATTATAAATTATGATTCCTATCTTCAATGATATACAAAAGAAAAAGGCTGACTTCATCATTACGAACAAGCACGCTAAACTTTCTTCATTGACATCTTCCGAGATAAAGGACCTGGCAGTAGTGTGGTGTTATTACTCTGGAAAGATAGAGGGAAACACCTACACATATGTGGAGACAGAAGCTTTACTGAAAGATAATATCACATCGGAAAAGAGATATGAGGACGCCAAGATGCTGAAAAACCTCTATAATACTTTTGTTTCCGAAATGGAATATATCAATAAGGAGCATAATCTGGAGCAAATAGGTGAACGTACCTTGTTTCGGTTACATCGTACCATCTCCAGTGAGTTGGTATCCAGTGAAGAGTCCGGTATGCTGCGCTCCCGTGCTGTACGGATTACCGGTACGGAATATATCCCGCCAAAAGAAATCCGGGAGATACGGATGGCCTTAAACGAAATATTCTTTAACCAGGAATTATATAGCAATCCACTGGAGAGAGCCATTTATCTACATTGTAATATAGCCAAGCTCCAGCCCTTCATTGACGGGAACAAACGTACCTCACGTATGATGGAAAGCATCGTTATGATGAATGCTGATTTGATTCCGGTATATTCCGCAAAGGATGCGGATATCCTCCACTATAGGAAAGGACTGATTTCTTTCTATGAAACAGGGAATTATTCCGGATATACGGATTATTTCCTTAACCGGCAGATAGAGCGAATTAATGAATTATCTTTGTCTGGAGAACCTACTTTTGACCTGAACAAGAATAGGTAGGAGGGGTGGACTATGGTTTGGAACTTTAATAACTAATAAAAAAATACTATGGCATGGAAAGTTACTGAGAAGAACATCAAGATCCATACAATCATTGACGGCGTGGATTCCGTAGAAGACACGAAAGCTATGATTTCTTATCGAAAGCTAAAAGCTCTCGGTGCAAAACGTAGAGTTTATAAAAATACAAAGGAAGTATTCTTTCTTATTGAGGCAGACTATAATTTAACTTTATAATTCCCTATTAGTCAACTTAAATATTAAAAATATGAATACACAGAAAGCAATACTGGCTATTGACGCTGTTACGGCAGCAATCGTCAATGGGGTAATCAATACCGCCTTCATAGATAAATTAATTTATGGAGAACTTGACAATGAATTATACAAGCACGTCCTGAATAAGTGGGCGAGCAAGAAAGGTGATGTATTTGATTTCTACCTGAACAGTAACGATGATATAAAAAGATGGCTGCTTGAGGCTCTGGACGTGGAAGTAGAGCCGGATAAATACCCGGACTATGACAGCCGGATAACAGCACAAATTTGTGAAGGTAAAAACCGTTCGGAGATATATCCTTTTGAGACAGAAATTGTACATTCTTTTTTTCTCTTCGGATATAACCATAGCCTTGATGAACTGAAGAAAGTCAGTCCTTCAGCGTGGCAAACAGTAAGCGATAACAATATAGACCGGTATGGCAATTATAAGAACTGGTCACAGTTTTGGGAAAGAGCGAGTAGGGAAGATAAGGAATTGCTTTTGAATTATATGAACCAATAACAGGAAAGATATAATAATGGGGAATCAAGGAGAAATCATATTATACCAGCCAGACGAAGAAATAAAGCTGGATGTTCGTTTGGAAAATGAAACGGTATGGCTTTCTATTGATGAAATGTCTCATTTGTTTGGCCGAGATATTAGTGTCATTGGAAAACATATCCGGAATATCTTCAAAGAGGGAGAATTGATAAAGGATTCAGTTTGGGCAAAATTTGCCTATACTGCTTCTGATGGTAAGACTTATCAAGTGGATTATTATAATCTTGATGTAATTATATCTGTCGGATATCGGGTAAAGAGTCAACGGGGTACTCAATTTAGACAGTGGGCAAACAAGGTGTTGAAAGAATACCTTTTGAAAGGCTATTCCATCAATCAACGTATTAACCAACTGGAGAATAAAACGGATTCAAGGCTGACTGCCCATGACCGGCAACTGGAAGAGCTAACAAATAAAGTCGATTTCTTTGTCCGCACATCCCTTCCCCCGGTAGAGGGCATCTTCTTCGACGGCCAGATCTTCGATGCCTATAAATTCGCTTCGGATCTTATCAAGTCTGCCAGACAGTCGCTTGTACTCATTGACAACTATGTTGATGAGAGCGTGCTGCTCATGCTGAGCAAACGGCAACCGGGAGTAACGGCCACCATCTACACGCAGCGCATCACTCCGCAGTTCCAGCTCGACCTTGACAGACATAAGGACCAGTACCCGCCCGTCGATGTCCGGACATGCAAGCTCTCTCATGACCGTTTCTTGATTGTGGACGATGCTGTATATCATATCGGCGCATCACTGAAGGACTTAGGAAAAAAATGGTTCGCGTTCTCAAAGCTGAGCTTGCCCGCAGAAATGATAACCAATTTACTTTAGAATATGGAAGCAACAGAAATTAATCATAAGATACGTATAGGGAAAAGAATTGCCGAACTCCGGAAGGAGAAAGGGTTGTCGCAATTTAAATTAGCGCAACTAACTGGAATAGATTCATCTAACATTGGAAAAATAGAACTTGGCAAATATAACCCAAGTCTAGAAATATTGAGTCGTATAGGTGATGCTTTAGGTGTTGAAATTGATTTCAGACCCATTTAGCGACTAGTGTGTTATAAAACATAGCATATATCAGTAATTTTTATTACGGGTATATTTGCCCATGTTCTTTTTATTTGTATCTTTGCAGAGTAATACTAATAAAGCTATATAAATGAGAACAGCGACATTGATTGAACCCTACTTAGGGTACCGGAACATTATTCTAATCGAGAAATGGGATACCAAGTGGGAAGTGGAGATTTGCGGAAGTGGCAAACATATTTGGGTGTATGAGGATGAGTTCATAGAGGACAAATAAAACAGAATGGTTATGTTTGAAAGAGAGATTGAAAGGTATAATACCTTATTGAGAGAGTATAAAACCACCGTCATTGATAAATTCAATGTAGAGGATCTGAAAGAGTACAATGAGATACTCTTCTCAGCTCATAGCTGTGCAATCGAAGGCAACACCTTCTCTGTAGATGACACAAGAGCTTTGAAAGAAAAAGGGCTGGGAATGATACCACAAGGCAAAACTCTCTTTGAAGCATTTGAGATACTGGATCACTTCAATGCGTATGATTTTCTAATGGGGCAAACAGAGCTGCCACTAACAGAACAGTTAGTTAAGGAGACACATCGGATTCTGACCCAGCATACGCTAACATACCGATATAAAGATGCAGTGCCAGGAGAATATACCAATACTGACATGGGAGCTGGTGATACAATTTTTGGCGATCATGAAGAACTGATTGCCCGTGTTCCTAAGCTAATGGAAGCTACACAGAAAGCAATAGAACAATTGCCGGTACATCCCATAGAAATTGCAGCACAGTTCCATAAGCATTTCATTTTCCTGCATCCGTTCCGGGATGGGAATGGACGGCTTGGACGATTGTTGTCTAATTTCATTTTAGTCAAATTAGGATATCCTATGCTCCTCATTGAAAGTACAGATAGGGAAAAATACATCGGCGCTCTTAAAGCATGCCGGGATGAGCGTAACACAGCCCCCATGGTGGAATTCTTTTTTTCCATAGCCATTGGACGGATGGAGAAGGAACTGGCTCGAAAAAAATCTATGAATGAAGACTATAATTTTGATTTTAAGTAAAATGAACAATATGAAAAAACTGATTATTCCCAGCATTATGGCAACATTGCTTCTCCTGGCTTCCTGCGACAAGGGAAATGACCCCATTCTGCCTGAACCGGAGCCTACTCCTGAGCCTGCACCGGAACCGGACAAGCCTAAAACGATGTTGTGCTTCTCTACAAGCATAGAGATGCTGAATGAAGTGACAACCAGAGGTACAGTTTCCTCTTTTGAACCTGACAGCGAGATAGGACTGTTCTATAATGACACATGCATAAACAAGAAATTTGTTTATGATGGCAAAATATGGAGTGGGGGAGAAGTGGCGCTTGCTGATGAGATGAGGGATATTATCTGTTACTATCCCTATTCGTCTGTAATCAAAAGCAGCGGAGAGATTCCTATTGACATTGGCTCCCAGACAGATTACTTGGCCGGTTCCGCATCGGTTGGAGCCGAAAAGCCTGAGGTGGAGGTCAAGATGAAACACCTGCTCTCCTTGGTTCGGATAACTATCAAGAAAAACAATTATATCGGAGAAGGGCATATTGAATCCCTGACCTGGAACGGCATCCATACCACTGCAAAGTACAACGCTGCAAACAATACCACCACTCCGATGGGAAGCAAAGGAAGCTTACGGGCAGGTGGCAACTATTACCTGGATGACACAAAAGACCCCATACCCGTTGAAACGATCATGCTTCCGGTAAACTCCGCAAAAGGAATAACCCTTACAGTTGTTGTGGACGGAGAAGAACGTGTCTATGACATTCCCGAAAGTCACCAATGGGAGGCCGGAAAAGCCTATACCTATACATTGACGCTGAAAGGAGGATATAATAGCCCCATTGACTTGGAGGAGTTTCCGATTGATGTAGGCTATTGGAGCACTTTTGGCAAAACTGATGATATTGTCCTTGGCAATTCTGAAGGTAACTGGTTTGATATTGAGCCTGGAGTAGTACCATATGGTACCGACATCTATCGGAATGAGGGATTTATGTTCGGATTCTACGGATACTGGACCGGCTTGGATCTGGAAACCGGGAATATGCCGGATATATGGGAAGGGGACTTCCGTATGGTGCTCATGGACAATGCCGGGAATATAGTGGATAAGTTCCAGCCATGTTCCATTGTTGCTGAAAATGGCGCCATGATGAAAGGGACTGCAAGAAGATCCTATGTAACGGCTCCAGCAGGGACTTATGAACTCGGCGTGCTTTTCCGGAAGAAAGGGGAAACCGTCTGGCAAAAGGCCAATCACCTTGATAAAGTAACCAGGGAGGATATGACATTTGCCATTAAGGAGCAGACTGATTTGCCGGCGCTTCGTATGATTCAGGTGGAGGAAGAGACCAATACAGGAGTAGTGATACATAACCGACCATACGACAGTAATTTCAACATTACCTATGTTCTGTCCAATCGGGGGAAAATTCCATTGAAAGGTGAGATAAAGGCTGTATGGGAACGAACTTTTGATTATACCGGGCACTGCTATCGTCCGTCTTCAAAGAGGACAAATACAGTGAATGATGACGAGTGGCAGGATGAAATTGGCCGAATGTCTATCGACCTGCAGCCGACAATCCGTTTCTGGAAAGGGAGCATGCCATGTAGATTCCCACAAAAGAGAGAAATGCCCAGAACTTCAGATGGAATAGGGTATGCGACACCGATGATACACCTATATTGGAAAGCGGAAGGAAGTGGCGAATGGGTGCTGCTCCGGTGCGATTTGGATGAGATACTAGCTGCAAGAGTTAACAATAGCCAAGAGGAGTCAAATCTATTCTTGAAGGCTCTCAATTATTTAAACTTTGAACAATCTCATTGGCATAACTAACTTATTGCATTAGTGTAATCAATCGGCAATAAATTCTTTATGGACGAGCTACAATTAATACAAAGCAAGATATATAAGAACCGGGGCCAGAAGGTAATGCTGGACTTTGACCTGGCAGAAATGTACGAGGTGGAAACACGGGCTCTCAATCAGGCGGTGAAGCGTAATATCGAGCGTTTCCCGGAGGACTTCATGTATCAACTGGCAAAGGACGAATGGCAAAATATGTCATCACAATTTGTGATGACATCACGAAATAAACGACCAAAGACTGCTATTCCATTGGCTTTTACAGAGCATGGGGTTAAGTGTGCTCAGAAGCAATATAGCTATCCAAGCAAGTGTTTTAATCGTTCGTGCCTTCGTCGCCATCCGTCAACTGATAGCCAATCCACCGGTAGACAGAGTGGGGGAACTGGAGAAACAGATAAAGGAACTCCGAGCCTACATGGAAGAAGTTTTCACCGATTACAACGACATCAACGAGGATACCCGGATGCAACTGGAGATGATCAACCAGACGTTGGCCGAGCTTCAGGTCAGGAAGAGGATTGAAGAGAAACCACGTAATCCAATTGGCTTTAGATGATAGTAGAAGAGAATAAATACAGATTCAAATTGGAACTGGATGTTGCAACCGGAATAGAGTCTTTCCCTATGCGTACCCTTTCCTTCGGCTACAAGACCTTAAAGATGCTCAGATAAGCAGCAGCAAGGAAAAAGGAGAGATACTTCGTTTTAGGGGAAAGAAAGTATATCCAGAATGATAAAGGAGAATACGAGCCATTTGCGGTATTCGGGACTACTATTGTCCCACTGTCACAGCTCATGGCCGCTTCCGTCCGGCTTCAGATGGAAGAGGAAGAGAAATATCATCCCGACCAACCGGAGAAAAGTAAGCAAATTCCCAAAACATGGAAGTGATGAATTATAGTCATCGCTTTTTGAAAAAGTGAAGAATAGTATTCATCAAAACAAGGATAAGAAATGAGAGATCAAGTAATATTAGCCCGCAATGCAAATTAGTGATAAAAAAGAAAGAACATTGACCTTTGGTAAGTACAAAGGGCAAGAAATAAAATATATCATACTTACTGATATTGGGTATATCGTGTGGTGCTTTGAAAATATTAGGAGGTTTAAACTTACTGATGAAGAACAAGCTATATATGATGCAGTAGCGATAATGATAAAAAAAAGTGATTGGCAAATGACTTTCCCTATGTGGTTGATGTATAAGCATATAAAGAACAGAGATGCTTTTGAAAAGTTAGAAACGCCATTCATAGATAATTTTGCAAATATTGCTTTCAAAGAATTAGAGAAAGATAATCCAATCTGTAAAAGTATTGAGAAATATATTACTTCAAAAACACATCGAAGTAATATTGCCGGAGGTTTTTCGGCAGATGACTTCGTAGTTTATTCAATCGAAAACTTTGATGAAAGTGAACATGTACTTTAACTAATAATAATTTGATTATGAAAACTGAAGAATTGCAAAACAAAAGTTACGAAGAGCTTGTACAGCTCCAACAAGAAGGGAAAATAACATTAGTAGAGTTCGTTGAAGCACAGTCGGAACTGACCGATGAATGGAAAGAATGGATTGATACTCGGCCAATAAGCGATGAAAGCGCCAGGGCTTTTCTTGCCTGGCATGAAGAATACGCCATGAACCACCAAGAACAGTAACAAACAATAATCCCCTTACTCCTGGGAGAAAGTAGGGGGATTATTATATTTGAAAGGGTAGGGAATGCCCTTTTGAGGGGGGACTTCCTCGACTACCTTATAAGGTGCAACAAGTTCAAATCATCAGTGACTAACCCATCTAATACATTTTGCGATAAATAGTGATAAAATAAAGAATCATTTCCCAGATATGTAGATGCGTATTTATTAGGAGGCTAATATTAGCCTCCTACGCTCCTACAGTCCTACATATTATTTTCCATATATTCTTTCAACCGATACAGCCGGTCAATGGCCGGATTGTAGAACGAATCCGGATAGTGCTGCTTAATATCGCAGATATTCGCATTAACATACATGGAGGTGTCAAAAATATGTTCTGCCTCACTTAGCATCACCTCCTTGGGTAACTGGGTTGTTTGTGCCCATTCGATTATTGCCTTGACGGATTCCTCGTCATAAGCATATTTACTTTCTGGCATATCTTTTCTTTATATATTGACAATCACTAGTGTCCACTAAAAATTTTTTGGTCACTAGTCGGTTAAAAATTAAATAAATTCGATTCACTTGAATCATTTAGCTCTTTGATATTTTTGAAATTCGATTTGTCGAACAAATCTCTAAGATGAGTTTTATCGGTTAGCGAGATGCCGAGTATTTGCAAGGTTTCGTAGATGCTTCGCTCTAACTTCATATCGTGTTGTACTATCGCCACAAGGCAGTAAGTAATTATGGCACAATATATTTGTATGCGTACAGCATTCTCCGAAGTTCCCCAAAACCTCTTTATCTTAAGGTGTTGTTTAATCCATTTGAAAAACAGCTCCACACTCCATCTATTTCGGTATAACCGAGAAATCAGCTCAGCCGAAGCGTCAAGATTGTTCGTCAGGAAAATGTATCGTGTGCCACTTTCGGGGTCTTCAACAATGAGCTTTCTAAGTTCATCGGGGTAATCCTTGGAACTTTTATAAACCGTAAAACATCCGATGACATCAGAAATGACACCTTCAGGCAATCTTCGCTTCCACGTTTTGGGCTTGATGCGTACATTGGTTTTGGCTCGTACAACGAAGAAAGCACCTATGCGGTCTATCGTATACAAGTTGCCAAAATCGTTGTAACCACGGTCAAATATATAATGCGCACCACGTTCATAAGGAATCACAGACATCGCTTTTGTATCGTGAATATTAGCAGGAGTAATATGCACAAATGCAGGAACTTCCGCTTCCACATCGTAGAGCGTATGCATCTTGATTCCGCCTTTATGCTTGCGGAATTTAGCCCACTCGAACACTGACAGACAAAGGTCAATCGTGGTGGAATCAAAAGCATAGACATGACCGTCAAGCTCAAAGATTCTTTCGATTCTACGCTTGCGCGCTTCGGCTATCATGAAGGTTGCATATTCCTGGAAGATGCGATAGTCACGTTGCTCGTTAGCCTTGCTAAGATTGCTTCGTGTTACGGACTTGCCGATTCCCAGATGATAGAGTTTTCCGGTGTGAGCCTCCAGTGACACGATGAGGTCTCTTAAACTCTCACGGTTGGAAAGTTGACCGAACATCATCGTAAGCAACTGATTCCAACAGGTATAGCTTTTAATGTATTTGTTGCCTTCATACTTCTTGACGATACGCAAGAACTTGAACTCATCAAGAAATGTGACTAATTGAGAAAAAACATATTTGTCTTTATTCATAACAGTCTGATTCAGACTGCAAAAGTAATTTCAAATCGTTGCGCACCAAATACCATTACAACAAACTGAATTTCAACAATTTCAAAGAACGACTATGATTTTTTAGTGGACACTAATGATTGACAATATCAATCTTACAATTAAGCGCATTGACTATCTTGGATAAGATGTCAATGCTGACATTATACTTGCCATTCTCAATCTTGGTGATGTTCTGATAGCTTACTCCGGCAAGTTCAGCCAGCGCACGGACCGACAACCCGGCTTCATTTCTTTTTTGGGCGAGTAATGCGCCTATCCGTTCACGCTCATTCATTTCCATCCTTCCTTTTTTATATTCTCATCCTCCCACTTGGCATATTCACAATACCACTGTGCGGCAGGTTTCATAACCTCATTGATAATCATTTCACGGTCTGCATTCTTATTAAGTGTAGCACTATAGTGTAATGTGGCAACCATTGGCTCTTTAATGCCAAAGCTGTTAACAAAAGAAAAATTGTAGACCAAAGTGCCTTCGGTGAGGAAGGTATTATCCCTATCAAGTATCTCTACCACACTTGCAGAACGTATATGAAGTATCACTATCCGACCAGACAGTATATTATTCTTTTCGTGTTCAGAGCCCTCCACAAATGCAAATTCGGGAAGTGTAAGGTTCACAAGTCTGTCCATATTCATCGCCCGTCATGCCGATAGCGCAGCTTATGATTTATAATATCGTTACAAAAGATTCGTCAATATAATCATACCCCCTATACTTTATCTGAGCCTTATCATTGGCTCTACACCACTTATGGAGCAGTACATTCATATCATTGTTAATTTCCAGTCCAAATTTAGATTCCTTGCTCTGTCTGAATGGACTTGCCGCATAGCCGGATAACAGCATGAAGTCATCAAGGGTTATTTCTGTAGAAAACCAAACCGTCTTACCGGACAATGAAGATGAACGAGACAAATGGAACTTCTTACCGAACATTTCAACGTCCATGCCATCAGGGTTTTCCGCAATAACTTTTTCTGCTATTTCAGCACGTAATTTAAAATTTGTACCAACATAGCCAATATGCGATGTGGCTTTCGGACAGTCAATGTACTTTGGATTGGATAAGTCTCTACGGATGTCTCTTGTACCGTTAATTAAGTCTGTAATTTGAGTCTTCATAACATTGTTGCAGATTTTATAGTGTTGCCCCCACTTCTTGTGTTTTTTTGATATTGCAAATATAGTGATTTATTTTGATGTGCGCAAATATGCGCACAAATATTTTTTGCAAAAAGTGATATTTAACATTATGAAATATGAAAAGCCCCGGCTTTTGTCGGGGCTTTTTTATATTTGAAGGTTAGGTATCATAGTACATTTATAAAATATCCTTGTATTTTTTCAAGGCTTCGTTCTTCATTTCGTTTTCCTCCTTGGTCAGGGCGAACCCCATATACTTGCAGGTGTGGTCGTTGCGCAGAATGCATATACACATACGCTTATAGGTGGGAATATCCCGGAACTCCTCTATGTCGATGTCGTCCAGGTAGTCCATCCGTACCGGCTTCTTGTCTGTCCTATAGTTGGTGCTGTCACCCACCTGGATGGGGATATTGCGGTCTTTCAGCTTCTGTATAACTTCCTCACTGAGCACTCCACCCTTTTCCTTCCAGAATTTGATACTGGTTTCCAGCTTGGCCTGGTATTTTTCCCGGGTGTGTTCCGGCAGGGTCGAGAGCAGGAATTCCATGAATGACTTCCAGGTATATCCATCCGGCAGACGTATCTCTCTCCTTCCTGCAGCACGGGTATTGCCGTAAAGTCCGGCAAAGCCGACTCCGTTTACACGTCCTATCATCCGCCCCCAAGTGTTGGGGTCAATGACTTTATACAAGGCAAGGCTCTCGATGGCCTCACTGATGAACGGACTTGCCACCCGTTGCCGGTCAAGGCTTACCCCGGCTTGATAGTAGAGGTCGTATAGTTTATTGTAATCCCATCGGAACTTGCCGTTGGCAACCCATATGTCCTCCGTTTTCCAGTCGAACAGCGGGTATAGGTTATATACATCCTCGTCGATTTTCGTGCTCCATTCGTAATTCTTGTACCGTTCCCTCTCCTTTCCGTATATGGTCCGCCAGCGGTTGTAGCTCTCCTGGGTACGTATGCCTACCAGACAGCAGGTACGCCGTGCGGCTTTCCGTTGATGGAGCCAACGGGAGAATTCCAACTGAAATTCATAGTCCCACATCCTACGGTTGTAGAACGGGAAGTCGTTTACGGTCATTGCCTCCTCCGGCATCTCCCTGACCCACGCTTCCTTTTTCGTTTCGTCCCAGGGACGCCAGTAGTTCTGGTACATGGAGGTGCAGGTCGGCACACGGAACGGCACGCAGACACGGTACACGTCCAGCATGTCCTTGTTTGCCTCCAATACCCGGTCCACATAGTCAATGGTCATGCGGTACTGTATCTCATAGTCCATATGGAACATTCCAATCCTGCGTTTCAGCCGGTTCCTACGCATATAGTCCAGACATAAATTCAGCAACACTCCACTATCCTTTCCACCTGAAAAGGAAATGTATATATTGTCGAACTCTTTAAAAATCACCTCCAGTCTTTCTTGGATTAGTTCGTACACATTCTTTAATTCCATAACATCTATAAATACTTTATAACCGACAGCAAAATTAATACAAATCGTCAATAAATCTAACAGAACTCTAACAGCCAGATTCACCGCTACTGCACCCTCTTCTCCCATCTTAACAGTCAGCATTGTTGATGAGGACTTGGATGAGCGTGGAGGTTCGTTAGGTGAACTGGATTATGGCGAAGTGGAAGAAAGGGTCTCAGGGGGATATCTTGTTAGAACATACAAGATATATGAGGATGAGTATGGTTATCTCCCGGAAAGGATATACGCAACATCGACAGGAAACGGGGAATTTATCGGTTGGTACCAAAATGGTAAATTATTCAGCAGCAGTCCGGAACTTATTGACCAAGACATAGACTACCTTCGTGGAACACATATATGTGCCGCGTTTAGTGGGCAAGCAAACCCTGATGGTGCTCCCTCACAAGTTACCATCAAATTGTATTCCAGTGCCGGTGGCGCTTCCGGAGGAAAAGGGAAAGTAGGATTCAGTGCAGGCAGTCTTTCATATTCTGCACAAACGAAGACTGTAAAATATGGTGAAGAGATAACTATTTATGCTGAAGGAGATGAAATCGTAGGTGATTATAGTGTAACCCATTATTATTGTACCGGATTCTATCTGGATTCCGGAGCGGCAATAAAGACCTTCTCTGACACTAATCGCCTGCACAGTTATACTTTTACTGCAACGAGGAATATGGATATATCAGCAGATTGGAGAAAATATGATTATTAAATAAATTATTTCCTGAAGAGTTTTTCAGTACATAACTTATGAAGACAAGGCTGGCCCATAATTGAGGCCGGCCTTGTTCCCTCCTGATATTATTATTAATTCGCTGTGACCAGAACCTCTTTCGTTGTACTTATAATTGTAGTCGGATATGAAGCCCCTGATAAGCCAGACGGATATGAGTCTGAAACATTTATGAATGTCATCGGTAACTTACTGCTTGAGATGGAAATACTAGCTTCATGTTTTTGTCCTGGAGCAATACCTCCTCCATGATTAACCTTATATACAGAACCATCAGTGCAAGAATAGGCATGATTTATTGATTGTATTGATACCGAACTATTGTTTTGTATGGTGAACTTTATTGTAATTTTAGTGTCAATTACAGTGAATTTGGCTGTTAGAGTTCTGTTAGAA
>NZ_QTMD01000005.1:0-198842 GCF_003602995.1 Bacteroides sp. AF25-38AC
CAAATTAAAAATTAAAGTGCGACAGCTTAATTATCTGTTCAGGACGCTCGAATTCAAAAAGTTTATCTTTACCTAATCTATATAGAATAGGTATTGACGGTTCTTTTGTTTTACCCAGGTACGACGCGCCTTAATCATTAGTTTCCAATTATTAATTTGCGAAGCACCTGCTCTTGTACTACTTGTATTGTTTATGTAAATCTGTTCAAAGATCGCTCGTTTCACGATTGCTGTTCTTTTCAGAAAGCGGATGCAAAGGTAAGAACTTTAAAGCATATCTTCCAAATATTTTCGGAAGTTTTTTTTCATTTTTCTTTTTTCTCTTTCCTCGTCGTCTCTCTTGTCGAAAGGGAGGCAAAAAGAAAAAGGAAGAAGGACCAGGCACCGTTTCTTGAAAGAAGAATGTCAACTCGCGCTGCTTTCGTTTTCAAAAGCGGGTGCAAAGGTAAGAACTTTAAAGCATAACTTCCAAATGTTTCGGAAGTTTTTTTCACTTTTCTTTTCCAAGGCCGAAGTTCCGAAAGAAACCTATGGCAAAGAAGAGAAAAATGGAAGCTTACCGCTCCGTTTTACTGTCAGAATGTCAAAACATCGCCGCCTTCGTTCCCGAAAGCGGATGCAAAAGTAGGGCTTTTACGGACATCTGCAAAATATATACAAGCTTTTTTTGAGGGTTTACGTGAACTTTTTCATAACTAGCTGATTGATAGATATGTTTTAAAGCATATTTTTTAAAGGGAAAGAAAGGCAGGAAGGAAGGGGACACATTATATATATACGCGCGCGCATCGGAATATACTAAGTTCACCCCTTGACATAGACCACTGAACGGCCGGCACCACGCTTGAGGAGCCCAAAGAGAACTGACAATAAACCTGCGAAAGGCTACATCCGGAAAGCCCGGATACTAAACGAGAACTACTGAACAACTTTTCTCACTACAGATATGTTTCTTTCTTACCACACCCGCGTTTCTTTCTTTCCACAGCTGTGGTAAGAAAAGAACATTGCTGTGGAAAGACTAGTTTTTAGAGAAACAGACTCAGAAAGTAAAGAGATAGCAATTATATCTGGCATTTTAGAAACTAACTATCCATAAAGAACGAAATGAAATACTCCAAAGATAAAAGAAAAGAGAATGAAATCTCCCACAATACTGTGACAAACCGAAAAACTCAGCGACAGATAGGGTAAATATCAACCTAATTATTTATCTTTGTTAGCTTTTAAAAGTTAGCATACTAAAAACAATAAAGTGCAATGAAAGATTTTCTGAAATTTACGTTTGCCACCATTACCGGCATCATCGTATCAGTCGTTGTTTTAGTTTTCATCAGTATTTTGGTGGTTTTCAGCATGGTATCATCTTCGGAGTCAGAAACGCAAGTACGCAAAAACTCCATTATGATGCTGGATTTGAATGGTGCACTGGCTGAACGCAGCCAAGACAATCCGTTCGATGCCCTTATGGGAGACAATTATAAGACTTATGGCCTGGATGATATCCTCTCTTCTATCAAAAAAGCAAAAGAGAATGACGACATTAAAGGTATCTATATAGAAGCGACTTCGCTGGGTGCAGGATTTGCTTCACGCGAAGAAATACGCAATGCATTGAAGGATTTCAAGGAATCGGGAAAATTCATCGTGGCTTATGGTGACAGCTATTCCCAAGGTCTTTATTATCTGTCAAGTATAGCCGACAAGGTGTTGCTGAACCCGCAAGGTATGGTCGAGTGGAGGGGCTTGGCCGCTACCCCCATGTTCTTCAAGGATTTGCTGGCCAAAATCGGAGTAGAAATGCAGATATTCAAAGTAGGTACCTACAAATCGGCTGTAGAGCCTTTCATCTCTACCGAAATGAGCCCTGCCAACCGTGAACAAATCGACGCTTACCTGACCTCCATCTGGGGACAAGTGACCAATGATGTTGCAGAATCACGCAAAATATCTGTAGACTCACTGAACGCCATTGCCGACCGCATGTTGATGTTCTATCCCGCAGAAGAAAGTGTGCAATGCGGACTGGTCGATACATTAATATATAAGAATGATGTACGCAACTACCTGAAAGCGATGGTAGGCATCGACAAAGACGACCGCATGCCCGTACTTGGTTTGCAGGACATGATTAACGTAAAGAAGAATGTTCCCAAAGACAAAAGTGGAAATGTGATTGCCGTATACTATGCCTATGGAGAAATTGACGGTGGTTCATCTTCTGCCTCCAGCGAAGAAGGCATCGACTCTAAAAAGGTGATTAAAGACCTGCGCAAGCTGAAAGATGACGAAGATGTAAAAGCTGTAGTATTACGCGTAAACTCACCGGGCGGAAGCGCCTATGGTTCAGAACAGATATGGTATGCCGTCAGCGAATTGAAGAAAGAGAAACCAGTCATTGTTTCCATGGGTGACTATGCAGCTTCAGGAGGTTACTACATTTCTTGTAATGCAGACACCATCGTGGCCGAGCCTACCACACTGACGGGTTCTATCGGCATCTTCGGCATGTTCCCCAACGCAAAGGGGCTGACTGATAAAATCGGGGTAAATTTTGATGTAGTGAAAACCAATAAATACGCAGACTTCGGCATGCTGACACGCCCGATGAATGACGGAGAAAAAGGGCTGATGCAAATGTATGTGAACAACGGATATGACCTCTTCCTCACCCGCTGCTCCGATGGCCGAGGCATCAGCAAGGAAGACCTGGATAAAATTGCCCAAGGCCGTGTATGGACCGGAAGCAAGGCCAAGGAACTAGGACTAGTCGACGAATTGGGTGGTTTGGACAAAGCTTTGGACATTGCCATTGCAAAGGCCGGAGTAGATGCCTATACCGTGATGAGCTATCCGAAAAAGGAAAGTTTCTTTGAAAGTCTGATGAACACCAATCCGGGTAACTACATCAAAGCACGTATGCTGAAAGGCACAATGGGCGAGATATACCAGCAGTTCAGCGTCCTGGAGAATTTTGACAAATGTGACCGTATACAAGCACGTGTACCCTTTGAACTGAATATTCAATAAATGGAGGAAAACTTTATCAAGATATATCATTGGCTATATCCCCTATCATGGCTTTATGGGATAGGGGTATGCTTGCGAAATAAACTCTTTGACTGGGGCTGGCTCCGGTCAAAGAGTTTTGACGTTCCAGTAATATGCGTGGGCAATCTTGCTGTGGGCGGAACTGGCAAGACGCCACATACCGAATATCTGATAAAGCTATTACAAAAAAACGGAGTAAATGTAGCCACCCTCAGTCGGGGTTACAAGCGTAAAAGCCGAGGCTATGTATTGGCCGATGACAAGAGCAATGTACGCCAAATAGGTGACGAGCCGTATCAAATTAAAAATAAATTCCCCAATGCACGGGTAGCGGTAGACGAAAACCGTTGCCACGGCATTGAGCAACTGCTGAAACTGGAAAATCCCACTGTAGAAGCCATCATCCTGGACGATGCCTTCCAACATCGCCATGTAAAAGCTGGGCTGAACATTCTACTAACTGATTTTCACCGGTTACTGTGCGATGATGCCTTGCTCCCTGCCGGAAGACTCCGCGAACCTTCAAGCGGTAAAAACCGGGCACAGATGGTCATCGTCACCAAATGTCCGGATGATATCAAGCCGATAGACTTCAACATCATAGCTAAACGGCTCCACCTCTATCCATACCAACAACTGTATTTCTCCAGATTCCGCTATGGAATGTTGACACCGCTATTTCCCGAGAAAACGAACAGCCGGAAAGTGCTCTCCTCCCTCACCAGAGACGAGCAAGTACTGCTGGTGACAGGCATCGCCTCCCCCGCCCCCTTACAGAAAGAAGTGGAATCTTACACGCCACACGTCAAATTGCTGTCATTTGATGACCATCATGACTTTACTCCCAAGGATTTATTGCAAATAAAGGAACAATTCCTGCACCTGGAAGAGTGGAAAAGACTGATAATCACCACGGAGAAAGATGCGGCAAGGCTGAAACTCCATCCCGCACTGGACGAAACACTAAAGCCGTACATCTACGTGCTGCCGATAGAAATAGAAATTTTACAAAATCAACAATATATATTTAACCAAAACATTATTGGCTATGTTAGAGCGCATTCAAGAAACAGCAGCCTTTCTGAAGGGAAAGATGCACACCCAGCCTGAGACAGCAATCATCCTCGGTACCGGCCTCGGCAGTCTTGCCGGTGAAATCACTGAAAAGTATGAGATAAGGTACGAAGAAATCCCCAACTTCCCCGTCTCTACCGTAGAGGGACACAGCGGAAAACTTATCTTCGGCAAACTGGGCCATAAAGACATCATGGCGATGCAGGGACGTTTCCATTTTTACGAGGGCTATTCCATGAAGGAAGTAACCTTCCCGGTACGTGTAATGCGCGAACTGGGTATCAAGACCTTGTTCGTTTCCAATGCCAGTGGCGGCACAAATCCGGATTTTGCGATCGGCGACCTGATGATTATCACCGACCATATAAACTACTTCCCCGAACATCCATTGCGTGGCAAAAACATACCTTACGGCCCTCGTTTCCCGGATATGAGCGAGGCCTATGACAAAGAGCTGATTCGTAAGGCCGACGCCATTGCAGCAGAAAAGGGCATCAAGGTTCAGCACGGTGTCTATATCGGTACGCAAGGTCCCACATTCGAAACACCTGCGGAATACAAGATGTTCCATATTCTGGGTGCCGATGCAGTGGGCATGTCCACCGTGCCGGAAGTCATCGTGGCAAATCATTGCGGAATCAAAGTGTTCGGCGTATCTGTCATTACAGACTTGGGGGTAGAAGGTAAAATCGTAGAAGTTTCTCACGAAGAAGTGCAGAAAGCTGCAGACGAGGCACAACCGAGAATGACAGAGATTATGCGTGAATTGATTAATAGAGCATAAGAAAGCATGAGAACAGAAATAGCTACCCTCGGTGAATTCGGCCTCATCCGTCACCTCACCGAAGGCATTGAACTAAAGAATGAGTCGAGCCGATATGGTGTCGGAGATGATGCCGCCGTCCTCTCCTACCCGGCCGAAAAGGAAGTGCTCGTTACCACCGACTTGCTAATGGAAGGCGTCCACTTCGACCTTGTGTATGTACCGCTCAAGCATTTGGGGTATAAATCGGCCGTAGTCAATTTCTCCGATATCTATGCCATGAACGGCACACCGAAGCAGATTACCGTTTCCTTGGGTATATCCAAGCGTTTCAGTATAGAAGACATGGAGGAACTCTATGCCGGCATCCGTTTGGCTTGCGAAGAATATGATGTTGACATCGTGGGAGGAGACACCTCCGCTTCCTATACTGGGCTTACCATCAGCATCACCTGCATAGGCGAGGGTGAGAAAGGAAAAGTGGTCTACCGCAATGGTGCCCGCGAAACCGACCTGATTTGCGTCAGCGGCGACTTGGGTGCCGCCTACATGGGACTACAGCTTTTGGAACGCGAAAAGGCGGTGCTCAAAGGAGGTGACAAAGACTTGCAACCGGACTTCTCGGGGAAGGAGTATCTTCTGGAACGTCAACTGAAGCCCGAAGCACGCCGTGACATCATTCAGAAACTGGCAGAAGAAGGTATACAACCCACCTCCATGATGGATATATCGGACGGACTTTCTTCGGAATTACTGCATATTTGTACCCAAAGCAAAGTGGGTTGCCGAGTTTACGAAGAACATATTCCTATCGACTATCAGACGGCTGTAATGGCAGAAGAATTCAATATGAACCTGAGCACTTGTGCACTGAACGGAGGCGAGGATTATGAGTTATTGTTCACCGTCCCCATTGCCGACCATGAAAAGGTTGCCGAAATGGAAGGCGTCAAGCTGATTGGCCATATCACCAAACCGGAATTAGGCTGCGCCCTAATTACCCGTGACGGTCAAGAGTTTGAACTCAAAGCACAAGGATGGAATCCTTTGAAGGAAGAAGAAGCGGAAAAAGCATAACTATAAAACTTTTTCAGTATTTTTTCTCAAATCATAAACGCTGATAATTAGCCATATAGCCAATTATCAGCGTTTTTTATTATGAAAGCTATTGCATAGTCCAAAAGTTTCACTACCTTTGCAACCGCAAAAGAGATAAACATGGTGCCATAGCTCAGTTGGTAGAGCAAAGGACTGAAAATCCTTGTGTCCCCGGTTCGATTCCTGGTGGCACCACCAAAGAAAGTACATAAATGCTTTTCACACATGAAAACCCTTGAATTAGAGATAGTTCAAGGGTTCTTTTTTTACCCTCACTACGCATTCCGCTACATATTTGTGAAGTTGGATTTTGCCAATTCAGTGGCTTTTTTTAAGGCTTTTGAAAAAGCCATAAATATGCACCATACTTCATTGTTTTTCAGCTGTTTGACAATTCCAATCTCCGGTGTGAAAAAGTAATTTTGCACACATGACCGGATGAAGTCGAAAAAGTGAAAGAAATTTAAAAATTCGGTATTTCCCATCAGGATAAAAAAAAGGAATCGAACCCGGGATACAAAAGGCAATTCGAACCTGAGAAAAATGGGATTTTTATGGCTTTTCCACAAGTCCCTCAAAAAAGCCACCGAATTTAACATTTCGCTCCACGTCCTCATGCCATCCGGTTTTGACGAAACAATTGAATGTAACACCTCAAAAAACAAAAGTGATGAAACAAGGAACAATGAACATTCTGTTTTTCGTGCTTAAAACGAAATTGTTGAAAAACGGTGAGGCACCGGTATTGATGCGGATAACCATCAATGGAGACTATGACGATGTACGTATCCAAAGAAGCGTACCCCTGAACTTATGGAACGCCGCCAAAGGATGCAGTAAAGGCAGGGACAGGGCATCAGTGGCACTGAACGCCTATATTGCCGAACTGCACGCACGCGCCTTGGAAAAACACAAGGAACTGGTATTGGAACAGGCCCTGATTACCCCAAAACTGATTCTTAAACGTGTTTTCGGGAAAGACACCGAAATGCGTACACTGCTCGGCACCATGAGGGAAGGCATCAAGGAAATGGAAACATTGGCGGGTATAGACTACTCTCCCGTCACGATCAACCGGTATAAGAACGTGGTGAAGAAATTACAGCTGCTCATCCCCTCTTATTATGGAAAGGAGGATGTCACTTTCCATGAGCTGACACCGGAGTTCATCCGTGCGTTTGACATTTACCTGAAAACGGAGGCGGGACTGTGCCGGAACACGATAGTCCGTTATATGAAATGCTTCAAGAAATTTACCAATATGGCATTGGCAAAGGAATGGATGCGCAAGAATCCCTTTTACGGTTACAAGATGGAGCAGGACGAGACCGATCCGGTATTCCTGACCTACGACGAGTTGCAGACCGTAATGAAAAAGAAATTCACCATTCCACGGCTTGAACTGGTCAGGGATGTCTTTGTCTTTGCGTGCTTCACCGGTCTGGCATTCTCCGATGTTGCCAGTCTGAACAAAGAGAATCTGGTACAGGACAATCTCGGAGACTGGTGGATAAGAAAAGGAAGGGTCAAATTGGAACACCGTAGGAAGGCCTCTTCCATCAGCAATATTCCATTGCTGCCCGTACCCCTGGCCATATTGGAGAAATACAAGGAACATCCGACCTGCATTAAGAAAGGATGCTGTTTGCCCGTCATGTGCAACCAGAAGATGAACAGCTATCTCAAGGAAATAGCCGATTTCTGCAGCATTAAGAAGAATCTGACCACGCACGTTGCCCGTCACACTTTCGGGACTACGGTCACGCTTGCCAACAATGTGCCTCTTCAAGATGTTTCCGTCATGCTCGGCCATGCCTCCACACGTATGACACAGCATTATGCACGGGTCATGAACAGCAGCCTGAAAGAAGCAATGAACAGCGTGAAGGAGCGTCTTGCACAATAAGTATATAAATTCAGTCATTAAGCCGTCCCCCTAGGGATGGCTTTTTTTGTAATCTATAATTCACAATATCCTGCCGTCCTTTCAATTTCTTACCTGCAAATATAGCCATTTGTCGGGTTGATTGCGCAAGGCGGCCCCTTTCAGGGGCTGGTTGGCTAAAAGAAAATCATCCTCGCTTCGCTGCGGTATTTTCTTTTGCCAAGCCTTGCTCAATCCCCGACAAAGGACAGCCCGGCAAGTAAGAAAACGAAAATCCGGCTCCATGGAGCCGATCATGTCAAACTTAAAAAAATAAAGGTATGAACAGAAAGACGACAAGCAAAGGACAGCAGGAAGCCAATCCGGAAATGACGATGTTGGTTTATCGGGAAATGAGCTATCCTGCACGGGAAGTGCAAGGCAAAGATGGAAACTATCTGGTTTCCGTAGAAAGACTGGAACAGGAACTGCTGGATGGCATCAGAAGCCTTGATCCGGCAGCATTCGATTTGGACGAAGAAATCGCTTACTATTGTTCGGACGAAGAGATCCGCCTGTTGACGGACGATGAACTGGAAGAAATGATTTACGGCTGACATTTAAAAAAGTAATGATTATGAATGAAACAACAGCAAAGATCTGCGAGGAACAAGTAGCAGACCTAACCATAGAGAATGCACACAGGGTCACGATGATCCGGAAAAAAGGTA
This sequence comes from Bacteroides sp. AF25-38AC, assembly GCF_003602995.1. Lineage (NCBI taxonomy): Bacteria > Pseudomonadati > Bacteroidota > Bacteroidia > Bacteroidales > Bacteroidaceae > Bacteroides > Bacteroides sp. AF25-38AC. The sequence goes on from NZ_QTMD01000005.1 coordinate 8,582, forward strand.
CGGACTATCCCCCCGTACCGTTCCTTTTCAGAAAGGAGCATCATGGAATGTCCAATTACACACACCTGTATGGGAATCCGGAAGAACGGAATGAATTGCATTCCAGGGATTTCAAAGACTGGCAAGCCGTAGCATTCAAACATCCTGCCTATTTGGATGATATGTGGAAACAGGCTTGCGACGCATACGCCTGGAGTTCCTTCAATCCGGAGATTCGCGGCGAGACGGACATCATGATCTACGGAGAGGAGCTGCACAACGACCTGCAACTCATGCCGGAAGAGGAACGGGATACATACATCGCCGCCTACCGGCAGAAGTTGTCCGCCCAGCTCTCGGTCCTCTCCCGCTGTGCCAACCCGATGGTGACGGGACGGAGCGGATTTGATTACTACAGGCAGGAAAAAGCGAACAGAAGCTATCAGAACCGTTACGAAGAATTCCGCAATTGGCGGAAAAAAGTTCTTGAAACCGTCAGACGGAAAAAGGAAGCCGCACGACCGGAGGAAGAGAAACAGGAAAAGGCATGGCAGACGCTCAAACGCGACATCAAGAGCAGTGCCGACACCATCCATGGGATTGATACCGGACAATGCCGGGGCTATAGCCGTGCCCTGTTTGTCAGCAGCATCCTGAACAAGGTATCCACCCTGGCCAATCACGGGGAAGTGGAAATCGTCCGTAGGGCCGTGGACTTCATTTCCGAATATAACGCAAGGGTGAAGAAACCCGTAATCACACCGAGAAACAAATTCTTCCAATTGCCGGAACTGGCGGAACGGATGCGCGAAAAGCTGAAAGCGATGCAAAGCCGGGAAAACAAGGAAGTGCCGTTCGAGGGCGGGACACTTGTATGGAACTATGGGGAAGACCGCCTTCAGATCCTGTTTGACAGGATTCCCGAAGACAGCAGACGAAAGGAACTGAAATCCTCCGGATTCCGCTGGTCACCCAAAAACAAGGCATGGCAACGGCAGCTTACCTCCAATGCCCTCGGTGCCGCAAAAAGATTGTTGGACCTTCAAAACATCTGAGCCATGAAAAACGACAATTTGAGATTCATCATTGATTCACGTTGCTTTGACGGAAGTTGCGTGACCGTCATGTCTGATGGGATACATAGTGATTATGGTCACGAAACACTGGAAGAATTGAGGGAAAGGGAAAATAACCCCAGCCTCATTGCCGTGCCCGGGAATGCCATCTGCAAAAAAATGCAGATCCACCTGCAGTCTCTCTGCGCCCCGTTCTGTGAAATTACGGAAGAGGACTATTTTGACTATATGGACACCCAGCCACCCATCCGGCACACCCGGAATTTCTTTTTCATGAGCGAGCCGTATCATGCCGGCATTCACCGGTTCTGCTTCCGGACAGACGGACGGTATTTTACGGGGCTGCGTTCCGTGAACACACCAAGAAAGGATTTGGAACAGCAAATGGACAGACATTACCGGAAGGTCACATTCAAAGGCGGCATCCTCAAAGAAAAACCAATGGGAATATTTGACCATACACGGCATAGTTTCACAGTTATAGTCCCATATCTGTTTCTTGACAAAAATGGAGAGAAGAAATTCATCTGCAACCTGGTGAAAGGTACGGACGAATCCTCCGGCAAGGATGCAAGACAGGAAACAGCCAGGGTTCTCCAAAGCTTGCGCCGCCATCATTTCCTCTACTTCTCCGGCTATGAGGGAAACGACGATATGGGCAGATTCCTGGAAAGAGTGGTGCAAAACAGACATACCCTGTCAGCAAACGGGGATTTTCTGCAATATCCCACCAACCGAGAGTCTGTGTCTTTCGCCGGAACGGTCAAAGAAACAGGGGAAAAGTTCTTTTACCGCATCTACGACCTGGAACTGTTCCATTACCTGCTGTACAAGCTGCGGAGTATCAGAATGGAAAAGAAGGAAGTGCAGGCTTGAATCAGTATGCAGGATGGGTTCCCGGCAGGGTTTCCATCCTGCACATGTATCAGAAATCCAACAAAAAAAACGCAATATGAACCATACAGACTTTTACGCCCGGATAAGGGCTATCAAAGAAATGGAATACAGGGAATTGTATGCAGCCATAGAACTGCATGGAGCTTCCTATGAATGGAACAGCAATGATGGGGAATGCCCCGTCATTGCTGTCAATACAGGCAGCGTACAACTGGCTCCGGCTGATGTGCTGATTTGCAGGGTTACCATTGAGAACGGCAACTTGCGCCTCTATGGTGTGGAGAATGAATACGGGAATGAGGTAAACTTCCGGCCGGATGAAGCCTTTGCCGGACATCTGTCATATATCATAGATTGTTTGCCGCCCGTCAACGGAGTGGATGATGTGACAACATTAAAGACAGAGGAGGAAGCGGTATGAAGAAGGAAAAACAATCCTGGACGGACTATGTTCCTCATTCGGTCAGCCTCTATTACGTGGACTACCGGGAGAATTTGGACAGCCATGATGATTTGCAGGAGCAGTGCATCCGTCGGAACAGTCTCAGTCCGTTGGAAGAACAAATCCTGGAGTGGTATGCCGATCAGGAACATGGCAACCTGCAAGGGTATCTCTCGGAGATACGGAATGAGATGGAAGCGGACGGGAAATCCGCCGAATATATCCGACATGAGGAGAAGATAAAAGACCTGCTTTACGAACGGAACAATACCGATCCGGCAGAAGAACTGATAGACAATTCCGCTGTAACCAATATGTTCTACTCCCTTGGAGTCGAAATCGAGGGCTATGTGTATGGGGGCTGTGGGCGCGGAGAATCCGAAACGGTCTCTCTTCATAAAATCAGACGGGCGCTTCAACTGAAGGAAGGGCTGTTTACCGATGAACTCCATGAACTTCTGTTCAATGCTCCGTACGGTGGCGAACTCCTCATCTATTTCAATGCCATATTCTCCAGACTGATTACGGGAGATACTTCACATGATTTCAAGCGCATCCGATTCTATGGAGGTGTCATTGTTGCTATTGTAGACAGCCGGAATGGTGCGGGGTATCATGTAAGTCTTCAGACTGACATCACCCTTCCGTTTTACAGGGACAATCTTTTTGTGGATTCTCAGGTACATTATTCCTATGCGAATGAAATTTGCGGGTTGTTGAACAGCTGGTGTGATTCCACCCGTTGGGAAACCGGAATGATGTCTCTGGAAGTCACTTTGCAGAAGAGTCACATAAATGAATATCAGAAGCAGGAAGCTCTTTATGAAAAAAGGTTTCGGGAAGGCGGATGTACTTTTGGAGACATGAACCATAAACGCCACAGAGATACCTATTATATAAACAGCTTCCCATGCGGTACCAAATGTCCGCATTGCGGCACGTTTTGGATTGACTGAAAACAGACGAGTCTTTTACACATCTTGAAAATGAATAAAACTATGGATAATCAAAGAACAAAGATGCTGGGTGAGAACCTGACGCACTACAGAAATCTTCAGGAGAACGGCTCTGTAAACCTGATCGAATTTCACACAACCGACAACCGGAAATTCGGCATCGGAAATCCGGATGCCATCAAGCTGTTGCTCTCGGCAGCCGTTACCGAACTGGAACGCCAGCTCCATATAGCGCAGTCCGGAGGTTTACCGGAACGGTTGGAACAAAGCCGGGAGTATAAGGCGGCAAAGGCACTGGAACAGGCACTGAATGATACGGGATTCAGTCCCGAACGTTTTGCAGAGACACTCCCGTTTTTCCATAAGACCTTGGAACAGACATTTTTCAAAACAATAAAGGTATGTATCATCGCCATGGCAAAACGTGAGTCGTGCCGGATTGACAGCCGAAATCAAGCGTCTTACGAAATGTGCCGGATGCTCGCGCCCATGCTGGAAGATACCGACTTACCCTTTATTTGACGACATGGAATTCAAGTATGACCGAAAAGCGGACTCCAGTGCTGAAAAGCCGGAGTTCGCTTTTTCATTGTTTAACAGATAAAACACCAAAGTTATGAAAATCCTGAATGAAGAACATTTCGAGAACGTAAAGCGCTATGCCGAATCCATTGGTGACACCTCACTTCAAAAGTGCTTGGAACGGTTGAAGAGTTGGGAAGGGAATCCTGACTATCCCAGTGAGATTTCACTCTACTATGACCATGCCCCATACTCGTTCGGCTTTACCCAGCATTATGCTGATGGAAGAATAGGTATCATAGGAGGTCTGCTCTATCACGGAATACCGGACAAATCATTTGCCGTAACATTGCAGCCGTTCCACGGATGGCAGATACATACCTGAAAAACATGAAACTTGACAATGACCGAAAAGCAGACTTCAGAACAGAGAATCCGAGGTCTGCTTTTTCATTTCTTGCTGTAAAGATAGCCGTTTTCCGGGCTGATTGTGCAAGGCGGCCCCTTTCAGGGGCTGGGTTGGCTGAAAGAAAATCATCCTCGCTTCGCTGCGGTATTTTCTTTCGCCAAGCCTTGCCGCAATCCCCGGAAAACAGACTGGAAAGACATCAAGAAATAAAAATGCCTACCCATGTAGGCCGATGTTTTACTTAAAAAAGAACAGATATGGAAACACTGGATTATAACCAGCTGCTGCTTGTCTCCCTGTGGCAATACAACCACCACGGGGATGAAGGGCTGACTCCTGCACTTTTCGAGGAAACGTTCGGAAAGGTCTATGGAAGTCACTATTACGAAAAATGGACCGGCTACTTCAATCGGAATCTCTGGGACATGATTGCCTATTTCAGAAGCGAGAAGAAGAACGGACAGAAGTTCTGCGACATGGTTACTCGTCAGGTCAAATTGTATCAACAAAAACGATCTCAATATGAAGTACGGTAATTTTTATGACCTGGAAAGTCTGACTCTGCTCAACAGGCATGAAGGGTGTGCCTGCTCCATAAAGGAATGTGATGTGGAGAAGGTGAACCGGCTGATTTCAAGGATGCGGGAGGACAGGGAAAGAGTCGGTTTACCGACTGCAGGAGACGTTGTCACTTATATCACCCGTGGCGGTGACTATTATCCGCAGGCACACATTGAAAGGGGCGATGACCGGGAAGTTCATATCTGCCTTCTCCCACAAACACCTTTTTGCCATGAAAATGAAAAGTGTACCGGTTACAATACGGAAGGAGGCCCTTGGGTTACAACCGATCCGGAATTGCTGATTCCCGATGGCATACGCAGCAAACAGTTCCGGATGTGGGGGCATACCGGAAGGCACAGGAACGGTGCCGTCCTCTTCCACACATTCGTCAGGGCATGGAAATACACGGAACCCGATCCTCTGTACGGAAAGTACACCACAAAAGAATGGACGAGATACCTCATCGAGTGTCAGCCGGATATTGAACCGGCTGATGCCTTTGTCTATCGGAATGAGGCATTCACCCTTTACTCGCGGGAAGAACTGGAACGGCTGGTCGGGATTCTGCACGGAAAGCTTTTCAACGGATTCCGTCCCGGTCTGTTCATACTCTGGGCATACCGTATGGAATGGAAGGAACTTCCCACATGGGAATGGAACATGCTGAAAGCGGACACCCATCTCTCTTTCCTTGGCATTTCTCCCGTCAGGATACAGACTGACCATAAAAGACATATAGTAACAATCTATAAAAAATCAGAGTAATATGGCACCATACAACACACCGCAGGCGATACGTCCGCTTGAGAAAATGGTCTGTGATTTCGCCTATTCGAACGGCTACGATCCGATATCCGTTTTCAACGATTTCCTGCGTTATGTCATTCACGGGTTCTCTCCCGGCGCACCGCCCCTTATGGACTGGAAATACAAACGGCAGCAGAACAGGCATTTTATGGAAATGCTTACCGGATGGATACGGCTCATGCAGCGGGAATTGCAATCCGGCGGATGGTTTGATGCGTTCGGTGACCTCTTCATGGCAATATCCTCCAAAAGCGGTCGGCAGGTGAACGGACAGTTCTTCACTCCGCCGGATATCTGCGACCTGATGGTTTTATGTACCGATTCGGGGGAGACAGCGATAGGAAAACGTATCTGTGACCCGACATGCGGAAGCGGAAGGCTGCTGCTGGCATATCATGTACGCCACCTGGGTAATTATCTGGTTGCAGAGGATGTCAGCCGTACCTGTTGCCTGATGACCGTTTGCAACATGCTCGTACATGGCTGCATAGGTGAGGTCATCCACCATGACAGCCTCTGCCCCGAAAACTTCATGGACGGCTGGATGGTAAACCATACGCTGACCCAGACGGGCATTCCCTCCATTCGCCGGATGAGTGAGGAGGAATATCGGACAAGCAGGAACATGTCCGTTGACCTGCTCAGAAAGCGGAAAGAGAAATTGCGCCAAATGCAGCCTGGCAAGAAACAATTGCCATATAAACAACAGAATTTATAAACAATAAACCGAATGATTATGAAACTGAATGTTAGCAACGAATTGAAATCCCGCCTGACCCATGCGGCGGAAAACGGAAGTGTAATAGCCAAAGATATCCTTTCGGAAGTAAAAAAGAATGTACCGGTGGAAGAAGTCATACGGGGGTCCTACAATTTTTTCTCCACCAAACGCAAACGGACGGAAACCGGCACGTTCAAGAAAATCCGGATCGTGTTCACGGCATGCAACAAAGACTTGGCCCATCCCAATTTCCCGGACCGGAACAATCCGCAGGCACCCTGGTTTCCGGAGAACCGGACAGATCTGGAACCGTCCACGTTTATCGAGCTGTTCAAAAATCTGGGACCGTACCAGCCCGATGAAATCAACTATTTCTGCAGCGCCATCTCGCTGGACAGCAAGGTCACAATCAGACTGCATGACAGTATGAACGATTTTATGGAGGCTTATCTGGAAAGCAACTATAGTCCCATATCTGACGGTAGCGAATCCAGCCTGCACAACTCCTGTATGAGATATGAAGACAAGGCCCGTAATGCAGCGGATTTCTATGCCAATTTCGCAGGAGCCAAAATACTCGTGGCAAAGGATGACAGCAGCAATGTGGTCGGACGGGCCATTGTATGGAACGAGATAACATTGTGGAAATCAATAAACACACCGATTGCCGCCTCCCTGCTGGATCGTATCTATTCCTCACACGCATTCGTCGTCGAACTGATCCGCAAGCAGGCGCAGGAGGCAGGCATCCTGTTGCGACGCAGATACAACGATTATACACATACAACGGATTTCACCGTACTGAATCCCATTGAGGGGCAGGAATGGGCGGCCGGAGATAATATACAGGTTTCTTTGACGGTGAAAGTGCCCGCCTGCAGGTGGCACAAGAAAGGGGTGCCTTACCTCGACACGTTCTACAGCCTCCATCTGACGGACGGTAACCTGGAACTGAGAAATACGGAGGGCGACACGAGCATAGCCACCTGCCGGAGCACGGAAGGGTGTGCAAACAGGAAAAAATATGTATGTCCCAAATGTGGGAAGATACATACCTTCCCGGATGCGGCATTCTGCAAGAACTGTCAGGATATGTACTATGTATCTACCGTGTTTGGGAAAGTCCTGAAAGGATTATCAGTGGAATATAAAGGAAAGAAATATCCGTCTTTCCTCTTTCGTAAAGGGCGTCCCGTACCGGAATTCAGACGATACCTGCAAATCGAAAAATTGTTCATTTCCTAAAATATCATTATCATGGAAAAACTAATGGCTCTTTACGGCATTTCTTCCCCCTCTGGCAGAGAGGGGAAGATGGCTAAATTCATCATAGAGGAACTCAAAAGGATGGAGATTCCTTTCCGGCAAGACAGGTACGGAAACATCTATGCGGTCAAAGGCAACCGGGAAAGCTACCCCTGTGTCGTGGCGCACATGGACGAGGTACACCGGCGCAAGACAGGCTCTTATGCAGCCCATCTTGTGGCGGACTCGATGATTGTCGGCTATGATCACAAGCGTAAACGGATGACCGGAATCGGTGCGGATGACAAGAACGGCATCTGGATCTGCCTGAAATGCCTTGAGGATTGCAAGACGGTGAAATGCGCCTTCTTCGTACAGGAGGAGGTGGGATGCATAGGCAGCAGCCATGCCGATATGTCCTTCTTTTCCGATTGCCGGTTCGTGATTCAGTGTGACCGGAAAGGGAACGGAGATATGGTAACACAAATCAATGGGATGAAGCTCTGCTCCAACGAGTTCATTTCAGCTATAGATGTCCGGAAGTACGGCTACAAGCCGGCACAGGGACTGAATACAGATGTGGCGGCTTTGAAAAGAAATGGTCTGGAAGTATCCTGCATCAATCTTTCCTGTGGATATTACGAACCTCATACGGACAACGAATATACCGTCGTGGCTGATCTTTGCAAGTGTTACCGCTTTGTCCGGCATATCATCTGCTGCCACAAGGGAACCAGCATGCATATACCGGAAGCGGGAAAAAAAACTTTCCCCGGATATTATGAACTGTTCGGGCTGACCGGATATAGCGAAGAGGATTATATCCGTTTGTCAGAAGAAACATACATGGGACATGCTAAAACAACCAAGACAAGTTCTAAGAATAAATTCTGATTCATCAACATTAAAAACATAGTATTATGGAAACAACAGTAATGCCGGCAACTGCATCGGTACAGAAACAGCAGGGCCTCAACCAGGTAGTCATTAACAAGGTACAGCGGATGATAGAAGGCAGGCAAGGCGGTGTCATGGACACCATCAACCGTCTGCTCAGTGAGGGACGGATCGCGCAGGATTTCATCGCTCCCATCGGGGTAAGCCAACGTAGCAAGGAACGCCCCGTTATCTCTTTCAAAGCGGAAGGAAGGGTACAGATGGCAATGCCCGAAGGGAACTTCAACCTGCACGGCAACGCCATAAGCCAGATTTCGGAGAAGATGGGCATTCCCGCCAAATACCTGCGCGAGCTTTCCGCCGGGGATGTTTGGCAGAAACAGTTGTGCGCCACCATCCTGAACGAGCATTCGGGATGGACCGAGCGTACACGGGTACTGATACGGGCGGTAGGAATGGAAGTCCGGGGCGTATTGTCGGACTCCTACCGTCGGCTGAACTCGGTGGATATCCTGACCGCTTTCATCCGTGAGGCGGGAGGACAGGGAGCGGTCGTGTCCGATGCCTATATGAACGACACGAAAGTATGGTGTGAGACAATCCTGCCCACTCCGATAGAGATACCCACCCGTAAGAACGGAACGGTCATCATCTTCGCAGGAGCACGCTTCTCCACATCCGACTATGGCAACGGATCGGTCGATATGCGGTCGTTCCTGCTCAACGGGGCGTGCCTGAACGGGATGGTCAGGGAGTCCGTCATGCGGCAGATACACCTTGGAGGCCGACTGCCGGAATCCCTGTCCCTCTCCCAAAAGACCTACGAACTGGACACGCAGACCACCGTATCGGCTGTTTCCGACCTGACCAAAGGACTGTACAGCAAAGACACCATCATGCAGAAGGCCATCGAAATTCAAGGAGCATCGGAGATAGACGTGGATTTCGACAAGGAACTGAAGAATCTGGTGCAGAAAGGAGCCTTGTTGAAAAACGAAGGACGTGAGGTCGAGAAACTGCTGATGAACAACAATCCTGACGACGGAGTTACAGGTGGGGCCACGCTATGGAAACTGACACAGGGAATCACCGCCTTTGCAAGGGAACAGCAGCCGGAACGCTGCCGGGAACTGCATGAAATTTCGGGACAGCTGATGAACCGGGTAAAGATAAATTAAGAGAATAACAACCGAATTGTATGACAAGGGCGGCCGTGAGTCGCCCGTAAAGCAGAAGAACAATGGGAAATAATATAGTGTGCAGCAGATGCGGATCGGCCAATGTCAGGTGTGAGGCAATGGTAAACCCCAACACAAAAGGGTTCGACCACTTCACGGACGAAGCTTTTTATTACGGGTGGTGCGAAAACTGCGGATTGGGAGTTGCCCTGACCGACAAGGAGGAAATCCGGAACGAAATTTTGGAGAAATACCACAGGTTCAAGAAAGAGAATGCTTGTGAGCCACATTACGCGAATTGCCGGATTGTCCAAAGGGACAGCGGTCAGGTCAAGGATGTAAGAATTATGCTTTCACCGGACACCGGTATGGCCGATGACGGTATTTTCTTTTACTGCCACACATTGGAAAGGCTTATTGGGCTGTCCGTTCCCGGCAGGGAAAGTTTCACCCTTACGGAATGTTTCGGTTTTGCCTTGCTGACAGACAGGGAAAAGATGGAACGGCAGGTATTTAAACATGAAGCGGACGGAAAGCCCGTTATCGTAACAGGCAGGGAAGTGCTGCTTTTCTATGGGGAGCACTATGGTATAAGACCGGAAGAATTGAAGCAATACGCAACGGAGTATTGCTGCCATATCAAACATTACAGGGAATATGGATATCCGTTGCTGGACAGGTCTCTCGTGAAAAAAATGCTGGAGGAAGAGGAACGGACTACAAAAGGGGAAACACGCTCATTCACCCTGCGGATACACTTTCCTTGGCATGTGAAAATCACCAAAGAGGATAATTCTGAATATGCCCCATACAGATATGCCTTGAATGCCTATTGCCTGGACAATCCGCAATGTTTTAACCGCAGATACACCACTTTGGAGAAAGCCTTGCTCCATTGTCTGAATGGATTCAATGAAAATGCCACAATCAAAGACCGGTATCATTCAATAGGGGAATACTTGCTGCAAAAGTAAGAACAGCAGACAAATACATCTTAAAACAGAAACGTCACAAGGTGATGTATATCACATCATACCTGTGGCGTTTCCGTTTTAGCCACTTCCCGGTTCTTGATTCTGCTCGCTTTGGGAATCTGCATCTAATATGGCAATTGGGGTCTTTTCCTTATTTAATTGAAAAATAGGCAATTGCTATGCCCAATATAATGGCACATACAATACTTCCCAGTACTATAAAGAGATAGTTGGGATAATGAAACTCAAGGTCCATATAAGGTATATGTTTTCGTTTTACATATTTACTCCATAGCCAAATAATATATTTGCCTATACTTTCCAGTCCTACAATATCAATCATTATTATTGTCTTTTGAATATTCATTCTATGGTTCGTTTTAGAAATAAACTGCCATTTATAGTTTTCCGTTGCTCTTAGAGATCTTTTGTCAGTCTGAATAACGCATATCCTATTATGATAAATAATATTCCTGCAATAATGCCAACTATCCAGAATAGTTTTATTGGATATTGAAATATAATATCTTCATATTTTATCTTTTTTTTCTGTGTATGATTATGCCAAATCCAAACTAAGAATTTCCCAACGTGATAATATATACCAGGTGCACTCATTATTACTTATTGTTTTTGTTGTTTAATGTATCTGTTGAAGTTTTATACCAATTAAAATGTTCTTCCGAGGTGTCATTCCAAAAGTTGAAAGTTTCTATCATGTCAATAAATGATACACCTTCTTCACTCATTTTGAAACGTTGTTTAGCCTGTTGAAACATTTTTCCAGCCTCTTTTTGCCATCCTTGTCCTTTTGGCTTATAAAGATTTTGTTTATACATTGAAGATTTGACATAAGCATTATAACCATTAAGACCACTATTTATTTTACTGCAAGGTCCTAAAATTCTTAGTGTTCCTCCAATGAATGCTGTGGGCGCAAAGTCCATGAATGCTTGTGCCCTTTCTTGTGGTGTTTGAGAAAAACCGCCAAGTGTATGTCCTGTAATCCAAATTACAGGGGCATTAACCCCATCATAAAAGAATTTTGTGAATAACCTTAGCCCTTCTCCTAGAATGTTTGAAGAAGGAGAGTTTATATCCATTTCAAAAGCTGCCAATCCCCTCAATTCTTTTATTTCACCATGGTAAACCTGTCTTGGTATATCTATAATCCTTCTTTCCGTTATGTCAATTATTAATAACCTTTGTCCTGTGGATATAGAATACTCACTTGACAGGTCATTCCATCTTTTTAATTCTTCAACGGTAACATCAAACATTTCTGCAATATATACTAAGGTATCTCCTTCACACACTACATATCTTGCGCATCCATTTTTGCTAAATAGCCCTCTGAGGCTTTTTTTTATCATTTCCTTTGAGGTATCAATGCATTGGATTTGAACAATGTTAGGTATGCATATTTGGTATGGCAATATATTGTCATTCATATCTATGACTGTTCCATCTGTATCCTCGTAATAATCCTGATATTGCACATAAGCATACCCTTCTCCTATTACAAATCCGGTATACGGAATTCCTTTTGTTTTATAATCCAGAAAATCTTCTCTGCTTATAAAAATATTATTGTATTGGCTCATAGATGGATATAATTAAAATTATGGTGTATTATTTTAAACGAATCTGATAAAATATTCGCAAATATCAAATAATTTTAAGTGTTTTCTATACATTTTGATTGCTAATCTTTCTAATCACCTCCATATTCCAAAAAGTTTACCCAATTAATCATCATACAAATCCTCTACAATATTATTAGTGTATATAATACTATTTATTGTTATTAAATATATACAATTCACTCGGCATTAAGCAATTATTGGATTATATATTTGTCTAAAAACAATTGGTCTGAATCTCGGCTGTGTGTATCAAACATTGGAACAGGAACAGATAGTGTACCATAAATAGGGGCTAAATAACCAAGAAAAAATAGCCTAAAATAAAGTGTATTATAATGTTGTAGCCTCTCTATGGATTCATTATCATTTTGGAATAAAGCAATATAATCATATCTATTAGTTTTTTTACTTGGATATATATAAATACTCTCAAAAACAGAATCTTTTCCTATTTCTAAAATAGACTGATAGTCTTTTCTTTCTATAAAAGGAGATAAAAAAGCTATTTTTGGAGCACGAGAAAAATCTTCCAATTTTTTGTCTGAATTAAATTCTAATACATATACTGGATAATTTTTGTTATATGGTATTATGCTATGAATCTCATCGGCATTAACTTGCCTAAATGAAAGTAGGGTAATACTTGGTATTTGACATGTTCGATAATAGTTGTAAAGTCCATTTGCTGAATACAATAAAACTATCAAAGCAACAATAATCCATAAGAAATGATATTTTCTTGTTTTGACTACATACCCAATAATACAAATAGAAGTAATACTAACAATCAAAAGGCTAAATATAAGATATAAAATGCCCATATCATTTATTTAACAATGTCCTCTATTAATAAATCTAATGCTGACTTATCTTGTAATATATTCTCCATAAACATCCTAAGGACTTCTGCATGAGAACATTTACTTTCATAATATATCGTTGGTCCGTTCTTGGGAAACCAACGTTCTCCAAAATCAGCAACTTTATCTGATTGGTCTTCATAAATTGGATTACATGAGATATTAATCCAAATTTTAGCACCTGGATTTGCTTCCGGTTCTTTATAAATATCAGAACCTACATATACAATTACCCCTTCTCCCACAGGATCTAATGTAACAAGCATCCTAATGTTATACCCATTATTAACAAGATGTTTACATAAATGAGCAGAATTCCATCCCCCTAAACTATGACCTACTATATAAATAGGAATATCTTTACTTGCTATTTTATCTATCACATTCTTTTTTATATCATCCTCGCCCCTTATCTCTTCATAGCCTAAATATTCGATATGGGGTGATATTAAACTATATGCTGCTATTCTTCCTTTAAAAACATGTAAAATACTATTTTTTACTAATTTCGTAGGACCATAACCATAGTAACTATTTTTATCCCCTGCACCACCTATGAAAAAGACTATAATTTTCTTCTCTGCATTAATTATAGCACTACCATTAGTTTGTTTAGAAGTTATCTTAATACGTACCATAATAGTTATTTTTTCTTTAATTCAAAGTTTTCTATAATTACAAAACCATCTTTATCTACAGTTCCGGAAACAGAAGCGTGGTGTACTCCTTCACCTGCTTCATCTTTAAAATCAAATTTTAAATAATCTCCTGCTGTAAACTCTGCAAGCTGTATATGTAGTTTCACAGACTGACCAATAGGAAATTCTCTACATTTATTTCCTGATTTATCAATCCAAAAAGCATCAATAATGAGTGGGGTATTATCACATATTCTAACAGTTTTAACAAATTCATCCTCTTTATATTCCTCCCACCAGAATCCGTCTGTCGTATCCATCCTTCTATCCAGTCGAATGGTTCTATTGATATCCAGTCTTGTTGGAGATATGAGGAAACGAGTAATCATAGGAGCGTTTCCCTCCGCACTCATACTCTCCTCATGATAATAAAGATACGCTTCATCAAAAGCAAGTTCACGAAACATCATGTCATCTATGCTATGCAGTATCTTCCCCCAAACCGGAAAATGTTCTACATGAGAAAAGAAAGCGGGACGCTGCCGGTCCGTATCAACAAGCATCATATCCAAAATACAATTGCTGCCATTAGATTCCATTTCTATATATATGTTTCCTCCTAACACTCCTGTTACAGGTCTTCCTTCACGGTCTATATTACGGGAAAAACAGTATTTATACTTTAGTAGATTGCATTTGTAGCCATTTATTTCCAATATTATTTCTGAATTCATGACGACTTGTTTTATGCATTTGACATTACATCTCAAACTTAGCAAAAAATCAAGAAAGACAATGTTCACAGAGCATTTTTTATGCACCATATGCTCAATAACACATTTTATGTCTTTCGGTTACATTAAAATACAACACCTGTTCAGGATGTAACATGCCGGACAAATAAAAAAGGTTCGGTTGTCTCGTAACAACCAAACCTTTATCAGTAAGCAATCTACGGTATATAGAACAGTTCAAACTCCTCTTTTCTTCTTCTCTCTATGCTTGGAATGACTTTCCCCCGATAACAGCGGAACGATACATATTCCCTGTAAATATCCCGGTTGCCGCTGTCCAGTTTCTGAATCAGTTTGCTTTTAGGTATCTTGCCGTTGCCGATCAGACGGTAACAGCCTACATTAAAGCCTAACAGACTTAAAAGGAGCGAGTCTTTCCCATATTTTCGGAATACCTTCAAACACCGTTCAAGGTCGCATCTCAAAAGTGAGTCTGCCTGTGCCTCACTCAGGTTCTCGGTCAGCGTCTCGTGGGGAAGCAGGCGGTGTCCGTAACCGATGTAAGGCATTTTCCCCCGGTGCCAGCCTTCCCACCGCTTGATGCAGGCTACCGCCTTATCTTTGTCAGACGGGGGATTTTCCGCCTTGCCGTACAAGACAAGTAACAGAAAGATCATAACAGCCGGTATTCTTTTCATGCAGCCTCCTTGTTATTTTCTTCATCCGTATCCTTTCCATTAAAATCATATGTCAATTGTTGCAGATTCCCCCAATTATCTTCAAGATAGAGGTCTATGGTCTGGGATTCCTTGCCGCTTTGCGAAGTATAGTAAAGACGGAATTTCCATTCGTTCAGCAGATAACGGTCATTGGGCTTCAGTACCGTTCCGTCCTCCATCTTCAGACTGCCCTTGCCGTCCGGCTGGAAATACCTTAGCGTATAGACGGTTCCGGCAAAGTTCCCTTCCGGCTTGATTTCCAGCCGGATTTCCACAGTCTCCCCATCGGTAATCTCATCCGCTACCGGCATGGTTTCTACCGTAAACGGGTATTCCTGTCTGATATCCAGCTCATTGTCACAAGCAACAAGACCAAGAAAGGAGAATGCCATACAGCAGGCTGTCAGCATAAAATCAAGGATTTTTCTTTTCATAGGTATGTATTCTTTTAAGGTTAGAAAATGTATTTTACTCCGATTCCATACTGGAAGTGGCAGATCCCCGAGGCACTGCCCCATACGAAACGCTCACGCAGACGCACCAGCAGGACAACCCTGTCGGACAGGTAGCCTTCCGCTTCCAGCGTTACCGCGCCGCCATAGATGAAAGACTCGCATTGCTGCAAAACGGCTCCGTCATCCAGCAGCCGGTCTCCTTCGTTCACGGTCTCATAGCCCAACAGGGCGGAAGCGCCGAGGTTCAGGAAGAAGGACTTGCCGGGGGTGGAAAAAAACGTATGGTAATAACCGCCTTCCCCCGTATATTGCGACAAGGGTATATGCGTACTCCGGTAAGGGATGTTACGTTTCAGCATCTCACCGCCAAACATCCACTGGTTTCCGTTCCCGGTACAGGTGGATACAGCCAGCGAGAAGGCATAGCCTGCATCGTGACGGTTTGCCCGGCTGTAAAATCCGTCGGTCATTTCAGTGGTGAAGCGGACGGCTTTCATTCCCGGCAGGCGGCGTTGGGCTTCTGCCTGCCCCGTAAAGAGGGCAAGCAGGAGGATAATAAAGAGGAAGTTTCTTTTCATGGCGTTCATCTGACTTTCAGTTCATTGACGGTTTCTGCGCGTACCAGGTCCTCATTCTCCACATCAAAGGACTGATGCCGGCCGCCTTGCTTCTCATACATTTCCACTATCAGCTTCTTGTCGTCGGGAATGGTGAACTTGGGCAGGGCAAACACCGTCCGCTCGTTCTTCTTCCCGTCCACACGGGTCACATAGTTGAAGGCACGAAGCGGATAGATGACCTGTTCCTGCATGGCGGTACGTTTCATGATTTTCTTGTCCACGATCTTGAAGGTCACGAAGTCCACGTCGAAAGGCACGTTCGTGGCGTTCTTCACTTCGGTATGGAAATAGATCAGTTCGCCGTGCGCATAAAGTCCTTTAAGCAGATATTGCACTCCGAACCGTTTGCAGCCGATGTGCTTGACCTTGCGTTTGTTCTGTTCATACACGGATTTCATGATCAGCCGTACCAGACGGGGAGACTCCCCGGCGAGTTCCTGCAAGTAGATTTCCATCGCATTGTTCGGACGGTTCACGGCCTCTCCGTCATGGATGAAGTCGCACATTTCCACATTCAGCAGCAAAGGCTCGTCGGCATACTTGACGTTGAATGTATAGAAGTTGCCGTCTTCGGTAATTACGCTCATGTTTGTCTCGCTCCGGAAATGTTTCCGGGTTGCCTTCACACGGATCACATTTTCCGCACCGTCCGCCTTGCCCGCTATCAGATTGGGCGAACCCAGGTCCACATATCTCACGGGAGAGGGAAAAATAATATGTACGGTCTTGTCATATGTGATTTCCAGACCGTGCGGGGGAATCATCCGGCTGAATCCGATCTTGCGGCTCAGTCCTTCATAATAATCCCCGTTGCTCTGCTGCGCGTATGCAGCCACTGTGCCCGCAATCAGGGCAAGCATCATCAGAATCTTCTTCATGTGTGTTTCTTGGTTGATTGGTGAATAAATGGTTGATTTCCTTTCCTCCTTCATTTTTCAGGAGAATGCAGCAACAGCCGATGCCCGGCCTTCAGGGTGATTTTCACCGTGCGCATCTTCTTGCCCACATATTGTGACACACCCCGTATCACCCCCTTGCCCACATCCGAGGCAATCTGCGCTCCGGCATCCGTTGAGATATTGATGCTGCTTCCTATAGAGGTGCCCATGCCGGCGGCAATCTCACGTGCGGCATCATACTCCATCGAGTTCGGTACAAGGATTCCCTGCTGCCCGTCAGCGTCATACACTTCGAGTTCCACCGGAAACAGCGTGCCCCTGTACTCCACTGTCTCGATCAGGATTCCCATCCGTTCCCCCTCGACACGTGTGCCGCCGACCAGTACCGTACCTTTTGGGATAAGGAGATCGTCCACTGCCATCGGCTCAAGCAGGCGGATACGCAGTGCCTGTCCGTCAGATACGGTCTGCGTGCCATGCACACAGGCGGCGATGGTATTCCTGCCGGAAGATGGCATTT
Source organism: Bacteroides sp. AF25-38AC (assembly GCF_003602995.1). Classification (NCBI taxonomy): domain Bacteria; kingdom Pseudomonadati; phylum Bacteroidota; class Bacteroidia; order Bacteroidales; family Bacteroidaceae; genus Bacteroides; species Bacteroides sp. AF25-38AC. The sequence continues at coordinate 26,340 of NZ_QTMD01000005.1, forward strand.
TGCCTACCGGGGTGTGGAAGCCGGTATTTCTCTCGCCTGCATATCCGGAAGCAATGTCTTCATTGCCTGCAGGCTGGGCCAGTGATGACACCATCCGGTTCTGTACCCGTTTTACAGGCCGGACAGCCGTCCGTTCTTTCCGGCTGTTTGGGGCATTGGTCGTAGAGGAAGCATCCAGCTCTTTCCCGTTGTAGCGGGCAGCCAGCTCGTAGGACTTTTCCAGCAGAGCCATCTTTTCTTCCAGGGTCTGGCCTTCCGCCTGTTCTTCCGCCGGCTTCCTTTCTTTTTCCAGATCCTCAATACGGCGGAGCAGATCGGCGTTTGGCTGATTTTCATTCCGGGTATATACAGTGCCCAGCGAACGGTTCATATTCCGGTAGGCTTCTGCAGAGGAACGGATGGAGCCGGGGGCTTTCCCCTTTTCCGGTTCCGGCGGAAGTTCCATGTTTGCTTTTCCTGCGGTAAGACCGGCAGTATCCTGACCGTCCTTGTTGAGCAGTTCGGACATTTCCTGGAAGGTTCCCCTGCGCCATTTTTCCTTTTTTGCCAGTGCTTCCTGCTCGTAGGCGCTTACCTTGTTGCCCTCCATTTCCGAATCTTCCGGTGAAGGCATCTCCACGTTGAAACCCCTGCCTTTTTCCATTTCCGCCTTCTCCTTTTCCGACGGGCTGAATACCAGCAGGAGGAACCCCATGCACAGCAGGCAGAAAAACGGATAGACAATATACTTTGCGCGCCGGCGCTTCTCTTCGGGAGTCAGCGGCTTGTCATTTGACACTCCGAGCCATTCCCTGATTTTCTGAAAGTCCATTTTCATGTTTATGGATGTTTGAATGAATGTTTCTTGTTCTTTCCGGCCGGAACACGACGGAACGGATATGTCCCATTGCCGGTCTTTGGCCCGGCTCCCCGAAACGGGATACACAGGAGAGAATCGAGTACAGGCAGGAGGCAGCAAGCAGGAACGAGGCCGTGCCTGCCAGAAGGATGCGCTGCTTTCCTGTCAGCCGCCGGCAGAACAGCCGTACCCGGCTGTCCGCATGGCCGAAGAATCCGCGTTTTCCCCTCATCGTTCCGCACTTCTTATGTCCTTATTCTCCAGCACGGTAAACTGCTCGATAATGAATCCGTTGGGATTGTCATCCGAACGTCCTGTGTTTTGAAGCGAGCAGGAAGTTACGAGGCTGCGCTCGGTCACGTTGCTTTCACGGATAATCAGCTGCCGGGCATATGTCCGCACCTTGTAAGGGTAGGCGGCAAAGTCGCACACCACGCTGTCCACATGCACCACCTGGTTGATGTTGCCTGAAATCAGGCGGTTGTAATACCCTCTTTCGGCAAAATCCACATAGTAGTGATAGGCACTCTTGTCTGCCAGTTGCAGGGCACGGTTGATATTGTGCTCGATGGCATCCTTCTGGGGTGAGAGCGAGAAAAACAGTTCGTGAAAGCGCCTTACATGTTCCCGCGCCTCGGCAGGCCTGTTCTGTGAGAGGTCCTGCGAAAGGGCCATCATCAGCGATTTACCCCCGTCAAGCACATAGATTTTCTCGCGTTGCTTCTCGGCAAAGCGGTATGAGCTCCACAGCGCATATCCGGTAACGAGCGCACAGCAGCAGGCAAAGACCGCCAACATCAGGCGGATGCGCTTGAAGCTGCTCTCAATGTTTGTCAATGACTTGAATTCCATTTTTTTTGATGTCTGGTTTGAATGAATAAATATTTCCGGTATGACGGGACATCCCGTTCCGACAAGTCACCGGACCCGTCATCTTGGGTTGCCCGACTCATGGGAAGGAGGCTCCGCAGGGTTTATTTGCCCCTCAGCCTGCCTCCGATATTCCCCAATACGGCACCGCCTGCTCCGGCTGCAAGGCCACCTGTCTTGGTGGCTGTACGGTTCAGGTTACGGCTGAAGTTTCCGGCACCGCCTGCCTGCACTATCCAGCCTGCTACCGTAGGCACGGTGAAGTATCCGATAATCCCAATCAGCATAAAGATGATGTAGACACTGTTCGAGTTGTCTATCGAGTAGTCCGGATTGTTCTGCAGTTCCTGAATGTCATTCTGAAGCATCAGTACCTGAAGCTTGGCAAGCAGGGTGCTGAACAGGTCGCTGACCGGAAGCCACAGGTAAACGGAAATATATCTCGTGAACCACTGTCCGAGCGTGGACTGGAATCCGTCCCATACACTGAAGGCGAACGCTACCGGTCCCAGTATCGAGAGTACGACCAGGAAAAAAGTCCTCACGGTGTCTATCAGCAGCGATGCCGCTGCGAATATCAGCTCCAGCAGGCTGCGGAATGCGTCCCGGATCTTCTTTTCCAGATTATACATCCCGACTTCCACATACATGCCCAGCCGGGAGGCGGTATCTATGGTTGACCAGCCCAGTTCATCCAGCTGACGGTCAAACTCCTCGTCACTTACCAGATATGCTGTTTCGGGATTGCGGAGCATGGCCTCCTTTTCCAGTTCCTCCTTTTGGTTCCGGTACTGTTCCATATCCATCGTCTGCCCTTCGAGCATCTTGTGTGTGCCCTGCACGATGGGACTGAGAATATTGTTCAGCGTGCCGAGCACTAGCGTGGGAAAGAGCAGGATGCAGATGCCTATGGCAAAGGGACGCAGCAGGGGATAGACATCTATCGGTTCGGCACGTGCCATCGACTGCCATACACGGACGGCAACGTAGAACAACGCACCCAGTCCGGCAAGTCCCTTGCCCACGTCCATCATGTCCTCGCAAAGGGGAAGCATCTCGTCATACAGGGTTGCCAGTATGGTGTGCAGGTTGGCAAAATCTATCGACAACGGCATCATGGCTACCAGTATTTGGAGGTTTCATTCCCATAGAGCCGCATCACACGTTCCAGGTCGTTCTTCTTTCTGGCCCTGAGGTAGCTTACGGCTATGTTCTTGTTCGTATAATAGCTCACAAGGTTGCGGTAACGGCGCATCTCGTAATAGCAGTTGTCCACCACGTCCATACGGTCCTTGTCGGTCATGGACAGGGTACTGACATTGATAACCTGTTTCAGGTCCTGCAACACGCCGTTGCTCTCTTCCAGCAGGCGGGTGTAACCGAAGGCGATGGCGTCCAGTTCGCGCGGTGAGAAGTTTTCATCGTTCATCATCTTGCCGAAGTTGGTTACATAGATGTCGGACACGTCGCCCACCATCAGGATGATGTCACGCACCTTGCGGGCATCCTGTATCAGGTTGTTGACCGATTTCAGCTGGTCGTAATATTTCTTGGCCTGCTCATAGATCTTTACTGTCTCGGCAAAGCTTTCTGCCGTATTGACTGCCGTCTTTGAGGTATGGGCGATATTGTCCGACATGTTTATGATGCTTTGGGCCAGATTGCCGGGATCTGTCACCACCCATTGGGCGCGTGCTCCGGTAACGCCCAGTACAAATGCCGTTCCGATCAGAAGCGTTCTTGCCTTCATGCCCGTTCCTCCTTCCTTACATAGTCTCCGCCCGGTGAGAATGTCAGCACGTCGGCTGCCTCATTGTAGGACACATCGACACGGTAGCCCGTATTGACAAACAGGTTTCCGTTTTCTTCCACCAGCAGGTAAGTCTGCGGCTTCAGCCTTCGGGTTCTCCCGCTATGGGAAAACACCGTCACTTTATAGCATTCTCCTTCCTTGTATACCAGCACGTCAGGTCTGCCTTCCACGCTGGTCCACGTTCCGCAGATCTTGTCGCGGTCGATACCGCTTTCCGAACAGCTCTGCAATATCATGGCGGCCATGCTTATCAGACATACCGCCAGCCTCATAAGGGGTCTGTTTCTCATAATCGTTTTCATTTCGGGTTTGATACCTGTTTCTGTTCCTCTCGCTTTTTCTCCGCCAGACGGCGGATGGCTCCTTCCAGACTGCCCTCCGGTCCTCCGGCAATCCGTTGTACTTCCAGTTTCTCCGACTCCTCGGTCGTGAACGTGAAGTATTCTTCCTCGCTCACTTCCGTGGCATATACTGCCGAGCAGGTTCCTCCAAGCCCTATCCATACTTCCCGGTAGAAGCGCCCGGGATGGTTCGCCTGGTTGATGGAAAGAATCTGCCCTTTCTCTTTCTCGGTCAGACCGAGCAGCCGCTGGATGTGCTCGAACTTGTTCATGTATTTCCGCTGGTCAAGCAGTATCTTGCAGTCAGAGTTGTTGATGATGGCCTCTTTCACTATCGGGGAGCTGATGATGTCGTCCACCTCCTGTGTCACCACCACAGCCTCACCGAAATATTTTCTGACGGTCTTAAAAAGGTACTTGATGTATTCACTCATATTGGCGGACATCAGGGCTTTCCAGCATTCCTCTATCAATATCATCTTACGGATACCTTTGAGCCTGCGCATCTTGGCGATGAAAGTTTCCATAATGATCAGTGTCACCACCGGAAGAAGCACTTTGTTGCTGCTGATATTGTCCAGTTCGAATACGATGAACCGTTTGCCTGTCAGGTCCAGTTCCTTGTCGGAGTTCAGCAGGAAGTCATAGTCTCCGCCCCGGTAGAACGGTTCCAGAACGTTCAAAAAACCGTCAATGTCAAAATCCTTCTCACGCACCTTTTTCTCTTCAATCATTCTTCTGTAGTCATCGGCGACAAACTCATAGAAACCGTTGAAGTCCGGTCTGATGTTCCGGTTCTCCGAAATCTTTCGGATATAGGCGTTCACTGCTCCGGAAAGAGCGACCTCCTCCGAACGTTTCGGCGACTCGTCTTCCCGTTTCCACAAGGTCAGTATCAGTGTATTGATACTGTCACGCTTCTCCACATCGAATTTTCCGGATTCGGTGTAGAACGGGTTGAAGGATATCGGATTGTCCTCTTCATACGTGATGTAAATCCCGTCCTTCCCGTTGGTACGGTCATGGATCATCCTGCACAACCCCTGGTAGCTGTTTCCTGTGTCCACCAGCAGGATATGCGCTCCCTGTTCGTAGTATTGGCGGACAAGGTGGTTGGTGAAAAAGGATTTTCCGCTGCCCGAAGGCCCGAGGATGAACTTGTTTCTGTTGGTGATGATTCCTCGCTTCATGGGCAGGTCGGAAATATCCACATGCACCGGTATCCCGTTCTGGCGGTCTGCCAGCCGGATTCCGAACGGACTGGGCGAGCTCCTGTAATTGGTCTCTCCGGCAAAGAGGCATACGGCCTGTTCCAGGAAGGTATAAAAGGATTCTTCGGATGGAAAGTCGCCTGCATTTCCGGGGATTCCCGCCCAATAGATGACCGGTGTGTCAATGGTGTTATACCTTGGCGTGCATTCCATCATGGCCAGCTGGCTGCCCGTGTCGTTCCTGATGCGGCGGAACTCTTCCGCATCCTCCGCCCAGGCGATGACGTTGCAGTGGCATCTGACGGGAAGCACTCCTTTGGTATGTGCCTCATCAAGATACATCTCCGTCCACTCCTGGTTAACGGCATTGCTCCGGCTGTATTTTGACAACGAGAGCATATTGCGCGAGTTTTTCTCCATCATCTGCAGGATTTCCTGTGCATCGTCGATGAACACGTATTGTGAATAGATGTGGTTGCATGACAGCAGCAGTCCTACGGGTGCGGCAAAGGAGAGGCGGCAGTCGCTGCGGTCCGTGGACATCCTCTCGTAGCGCATGTCCGTGGAAAGTCTGCCGGGCAGGTCTTCCGTATCGGAAAGGGTATGCAGGCAGAGGCGTTTGTCACCGATGCGCATCCTGCCGGGCTTGAGGCAGATGTCCTGCAATACGGCGGTCTCATCCTCCAGCGAGAGGGAAAAGTATTTTTCCACCAGTCCGGGATGTTCCTTCGTACCGGTGATTTCGTCTGTTTCCAGACGGCGAAGCCTTATATGTCCGGAATCATTCATAATACGCTCGAACTGTTCCACCGCCTCAAGAAAGCGGGCGGCAGCATCCTTGTCGGTTATCTCTTTGGGCAACAGGAATCCCCGGCAAAGGGTATTGAAGTCACTCTTCCGGCGGCTGCGTTCGCGGGTTGTCTTCGTCAGGAACAGGTAGCATTTGTGATTCAGGTAAGGTCTTTCATTGAAATGCAGCTCATAGCTGCGTGTCAGGAAGCTCTGTTCTCCGTCATCGGTCTTCGGACGGTAGGTTTCCTTGACGAACCAGTCCTGTTTGCAGACGACACTATGTTCCGGCAATACCTTCACGGCTTTGATCCAGGAGGAGTGCATGGCCTCATACTCGTCCGCCGTTACCGTGTACAGTTCGGGCAGTTCCACTTCGAAAGCCACGGTCAGGTCGGCATCCTTGCTCACGATACAGCCGTTTTCTACCGACAGCAGGGGGAATCTGCGTTCCAGCGTTTCCGCCTTTAATACATTTCTCATGATTGTTGTTTTTTTCTTCTTCTTGTGAATAATCTGAAAACTCTCTTGCGGTGAATCAGATAGCGTGGATGTCGTTTTTCAGCCAGCAGCTTCATCAGCCCGTGTTCACCGTAACGGGCATTCAAACGGAATATCACCCACACCAACAGGCTGCCGGACAGGATTCCGAAGGATAAGCATATCCATTGGTCCACCCCCGTCAGGTAAAGAAAGACTACCATAAGGAGCACCATCGCAAGCCCTCCGGCAAAGACGAACAGGTATTGCGACTTGAGTCCTTTGAACTCGACGGGGTTGCCGGCACCTTTGTTTACCGGATATTCCATAGGCTTTAGAGGAAGAAGGAACGTAAGATGGTGGCGGCTACGATCAGAAAGATACAGGCAAAGAACCAGCTAGCGGCGGTTTTCGAAGTGTCGGGGTCTCCGCTGGAAAATTTGCCATAGGTCTTGATACCGCCTACCAGACCAAGCACCGCACCGATGGCATAGCATAGTTTGGTGGCGGGATCGAAATACGAGGTCATGAGGCTGGTTGCCTCGTTGATACCCGCAAGGCCCTGGCCCTGCGCAAAGGTGTTTGCGGCGATGACCGCACACATCACAGAAAAAAGGATTCTTCTTTTCATTGTCGAATCGTTTGGGTAAGACATAAATTTGAATTCGACAACAAAGATAAATGGGGATAATGCGCTATGATTCAGATGTGTCATCAGATGTCATCAAATGTCATCAGATGTCTCATTGCGTCATTGTATGTATATGTTTACTTATTTACCAATTCAACGGTATGTATTGATAGACTGCCATATATGTTATTTGCGTTAATTATATTACTATCTAACTATATGTGTTTGCCGTTAATGAGTTCACCTATTTCAGTTTTTTTCAGTTCACTATTTAAATGAATTCACATGTTTTTCTAACTCCCTAATTATTATTCTAAAAAGAGCTTAGTCAAAATATTTATAAAACAGGTAGTTTTACCTTCAATTTTTTGTTGTCTTTCCTTTTTCCAAATATGTTGCACATTTGTGAAATTTTCAATTTATTCAAAATGAAATTTTATGACTTGTGCGTTTACAACATCGTGGAAAGAATGATTTATTAAATATAAAAAATCAAAAAAAATAGGCTTCAAGAATATTACATAATGGTAAATTGGGGGAAAAGAGTATATTTGTATAATATAATACGATATTATAAATATACGCAGGTAGTGATTTACTAATATAGATTTGATATATAGAATATTATGAAACAGAATTTTATCATAAGAGGATTACGTGGAAGTGTGTTTATGCCACAGATAACGTTTAATTGGGAATTTATTTCAGCCATACAAACGATGTTGCCTAATTATATCCCTTCCGTTATTTCTGATACCCCACAAGTAATAAAAGGTATGCTACTCTCTCCTGGGGATTGGATTTTGTCTTCTCCTGATGATAATATACGAATAGTGTTTCAAGCACAAAAAGTAGACTATATTATTAATACAAATATTGAATATACTCAAGATATAGTATCTACACTTGCAAATAATTGTAATCAGATATTTAAGAGAATTATGGAAATTACAGGGATGAGAGCAAGCCGTTTAGCCATTGCCCCCACTCTTGAATATAAAGGTGATACTACTTTATTTAAGAATTTTGTCAATAAAATCTACGCAAAGAACACATTCAAAGAATCGAAAGTGGATAATTGTGATTTTTCACAAGTCTTTCGCGTTGATGAGGAAATTAACGGGAAACAGTTCATTGTAAATTATTTATCTAAGTTTTATGTAGCTACTCCTATCGTAGTTGTTAACGGTATAAATACTATCCAAGAGGTAAATATGGTAGATTTTGATATTAACACGTTTGTAAATCCTGAGTATTCTTTTGACACTAATGCAACTAGTGATTTCTTTCAAAAAGGAGCAGGATTTTGCTCTGAATTCTTGTTGTGGTATATTGGAGAATAATAGATATAGATATGGAAGTAACCTCACTATATGATTATACTAAAAGATTTACAGAGCCACAATTACAATTTCAGTCTGCCCTTGAATATCCAACAGATTTTTGGGAAAACTATTTAAGTGACATATCCAAAGGTGCTTTAAAATCATTTGATATAAAGTGTCCTGCACTTCCTGATATGTTTTGGCTAAACAAATTGCCAATAGGTTCTTCTCAATATATAGCACAGGATGCCGAAGATAGGATAAATGAAAAATGTGCTTCTAGCGCAAACAGTGATAATATTTCAAGCGGTCAAATAATACGCAGAACGTCTAAAGATTCTACAAGTAGCGCTGATTTAAATAGAATGAATGAAGAATTTCATTCATCATTATCTAAACGGACTCAAACATTTGTATGGACACTGCAACATATAGATTTTGAGGATGGTGTAGAAAATGATATAATTAAAGAGGTAGAAGGTTATATTAAAACGAATAGATTTGTAACTTATTTATGGTTACATTCTATTTATTCAAATAACCAGAAAGATATTGATGTTTTAGCAGGGCTATTACGTATTATAGGAATGACTGTAGAAAAGGAAGATACAGATATGTTATTAACAATGGTAAAAGCGGGGTTATCCGATTCTCACTCTAAAACGCAAGAAGCGGCATTAATGGTAATAGAGCAATGGAGAACTCGAAATTGTTTAATAGCCATAGAAACTGCTCCATCATTTAACTCTTCTTGGCTTTGTGACTATGCAAAACAAATTGAATCAGAATTAAATGAAGAATTGCGACCATGCTAATACGAATGATTTCTGGAATAAGTAAGTGGGATGGTTCAAAAGCTGTCAACCGAAAAGACTATTATATCTGTGGTGATGCTATTGGTGACTTACGTACTACTGATAACAAATTGAGTGTTTGGAAAGCCGATACTCAGGAAGATATAAACGATGCCATTGTAGCATTAGCCTTAAATCGGGATTCAGTAAGTAAACTAAGCTATTTTCTTTTGAAAGAAGAAGATTTAGATAAAATGGATATTAAAATATCTGATGAGCAAGTGGGTGTTGCTGCAGGGCTGGATAGTCAAATTTTGACTAAACACCGAGATCTAATAGATTTAGACTATTGGAGACTCGGATATCTGGCGGACCATTTAACAGAACTTGCAAAAAATGTAAATAATAGAAGAATTTGTTCTGCAAGTGAAGTGAAAAAGTTACTTGAAAGATATAAGCAGGAAAATAAAATCACTCCAATACAAGTGAAGGACAAATTAAGAACAAGTTTAAAATGGTAAAACTATGGCATCACTAAACATGGTCGGACCCTACCTCTTAACAGAGCATGAAATAAATGCTAATGTAGAATTCGGAAGAATTGGTAATTATGCATTTGGGTATTTAAATGATAAGGGAGTGTTTATCGTAAGATATGTAGGACGTTCGGACACAAACTTACACACTAAAATAATGCTTGGGTTAATAGACAACAAAAAAAATCCTGCAAAATATCGTTATGAATGGTTTAAATTCAGCTATGCAGATACTCCTATAGAAGCATATATTAAAGAATGCAAGAATTATCATGACTTTGGAGGAGATAGGGGCAAGTTATTAAATATAACACATCCAGATTCTCCTGATAATTTAATAAAATGTCCTTTTTGTCAATGACATAATAATAAAATCAGTATTATTCATCCCCATCGCAGATATATTTTTCTATGGTGGGGATGATTTTAAAGTATCCACTATTCTATTACTTCACTTTAAAGAAACTGCCTCCATTCGTAATCAACTGGATTTTCTTTTCTCTCTCTTTTCAAAGGCAACGCATTCCCCTCCTTATCCACATACTTCCCCATCAGTTCCTCAATCAGCTTCTTGTTCTCCACCTGGGAGGAGAACAGTTCAAACATGTCCGTTTCCCGGATGGAATGCAGTGTCATGGCCGCCCTGTATGATTTGTTCTCGTCCGAGCCGGCACCATTCAGGTTAAGCAGCACATCGCCTACATTGAGCAGGTCAGCAGGAGTAACCATCGGAGCAATGGCTTCCGTTTCGGGAGAGCGGCTGTCCAGTTCCTCCTGTTCTTCTTTCAGCATTCTCATCTCCTCCAAAGGCAGTTTGCATTCCACTTCATCTTCCGGAATATCCTTATCCGCTCCGATAAAATCACTTCCGGTTTCCAGTTGCTGGCTCATGTAAGGGGCGACGGTCTTCCCGGCATTCTCGTCCAGATAGACAAAGCGGGTAGCTCCCATCACATCCTGTGCATTTCCCGGTTCACCGTTGTCTTTTTCTGCTTGTGGCCGATTGCGGGGAGTATAAAGCAGATCACAGATTTTACCTATTCTCTCTTTTTGTTTCCATACCTTATATAACAGATAAGCGGTACAGCCGAACCGTATTGATAAATAAACTATTTCTTCCATTCTATTGGCTTTTGAGTTGCTTCTTGATTATATATTTCATTGATGATATGCTGATACCTTTCCAGATGGTCTGACAGTACACTCCCTAAAAACATGGGGACAGACATTTCCGGTGCAATGACCGGCAATACTTTGGCAACAGTCCTGTACAATGTATCGTTAATATAGGTCTGCCTTCTTGCTCCCGACAGTTTCACTTTCAGAAACCGGCTCCGGTATTCATCTGAATCAGCCGCTCCATCCGGTGTTTTTTTTATTTGCTGTCTGGAAGAACCGCTTTTCTTCTCCTGTTTCTCCGGACAAGGTCCAGCCTGACTTTTTGTTTCCGGCTCCTCTTCCGGAGGAACCGTTCTTTCCAAAGCGGTCACATCTCCTGCCATCATGCGTTTCAATGCCTCCTCGTCCACTTGGTAATCCGTTCTTCTTTTGGTGGTCATAATTGTTTTTATTGAAGTTTCAGTATGGTTTCTATTTCCGCTGCCAGCAGGTCCAGACTGCTTCCTTTCATTGCGGAGGAAGATGGAGGGAACAAAGTGCTGCGGAACAGAGGCCCTTTCATTCCGGAGTCTTTTTTGTAACGTTCTGCACTGGGAATGACGGTTTCCAGTACCGGCAATTTCAGCGAACGGAAAATTTCAGTATAGCCGTTATACAGGTCTTTGGAAACACGTTTGTCCATCCGGTTCCAGAACATATGGATACCACGCAAGGGTACATCCTTATGCCGGTGCATGTATTCCCGGATGGCAAGGACAAAAGACATGCTGCTCCGCATTGCCATTCTTTCCTGCGTGATGGGAGTGAATACATAATCCATATTGATTACGGACTGGAATACACCGGGCACATTTACGGTGCCCGGAAGGTCAAAAAGGACAAGGTCATAATCCAGCTCCGACTTTTCAAGAAAGCGTCCGGCCGTTTCCCGGGCTTCTTCCGGAGTGGAGTTCAGGATGCTGTAGGCTTTCCTGCCGCTTGCTCCGAACTGTTCCACCAGCTGGTTTTGCAGATGCACGTTCTTTTCAATGTTTCCCACTTCCCAGTTCCGCATGGTACTGATGCTGTGCTGTGGATAATCACAATCCACCACCAGTACGTTATACCCCTTCAGGTAATGGAAGTAACTGGCGAGCAATACCGTGAACGTGGATTTTCCCACACCGCCTTTCTGGTTGCTCAAAGCGACAAATAAAGGTTCTTTCTTCATAGGCTTGAATTTAGAGTGTATAATTTGTTTTATATCTGTCAGGATTTTTTTGTTTCATCACACGGCAATGCATCCGTTGGTATATGGCAATGACGCATTGTTTGCCGGTTTGCATGAATACATTGCATACCATATTGCACCAGTGTAATACCGGTTGCCGATGGGCATTGCCATATAAGGTGCATTGCATTCATGCAATATGGGGTTCAATGTATCCCATACTGCATTGCACGGATGCAATGTATTCCGTCATGCAGGATTGTCGTGCAGCATATATGGCATTGCACATATATGGATGATGCCGCATTCACATCATGCACCACCTGTGGCAGGCAAGCAATACCCCTTACAGGACAATGTTTCAATGTATGCCCTCATGCACTGTGCCAAAAGTAGCGGCTATTTTTGAAACTTCCACCAACATTTCCCCTACCTGACATCAGATGTCGTCAGATGTCATCAAATGTCATATCAAGCGCTGTTTACCAATCGGTTATCACTGTCTAATTTTGCAAAATCGGAATCAGACGATGGAAAAGAACTGACTTCGTCGGACCACAGTGCGTCGTGAACGTCGCACAGCAATCCGACGAAGGAGGATTCTCTGTTCAAGCGAACAGAGCAAGTTGTGTTTTCGTCCGACAAAAAGTCTTTTGTCCGACAAAAACAACTAGCCCGGCTAAAAGCCGGGAGAATCCGCTCCAAAGTCGCGGATTCCGGAAGAGAAAGAAGTACAAACCCAAAATCTCATGTACATGGAGAAAAAAACTGGAACAAGAACAGGCAGGAAGTCCAAAAGCAATCCGGCAGACCGCAAATACAGTTTCCGCCTGAATGCCGAAGAGAACACAAAATTTGAACAGCTGTTGGCGGAATCCGGAGCGAGAGATCTCACGCTGTTCATTAAGAAATCCATCTTCTCGGGACAGATAAAGGTGGTGAAAATCGACAAGGCGACAATGGACTACTACATCAAACTGACCGAATTCCACAGGCAGTTTCAGGCCGTCGGAAACAACTACAATCAGGTTGTCCGGACCTTGAAGAACAATTTCGGGGAAAAACGTGCGATGGCACTGCTTTACAGGTTGGAGAAACTGAGCATCGAACTGATGCTTGTCTGTAAAAAAGTCATGGTGCTAACCCAGGAATACGAGCGGAAATGGTTGCAAAAATAAGTCACGGAACAAGCCTTTACGGAGCACTTGCCTATAACTACGACAAGGTAACGGCAGGTACCGCCGAGATTCTTTCGGGCAACCGCATGATTTCCGACAGATTGGGATTGCCCAGTGAGGACATACGTCTGGCATTGCTCTCTTTTGAGAACTACCTGCTGGCAAACCGCAATACGGAGAAGCCCGTCCTGCATATCTCCCTTTCTCCGGCACCGGAAGACCGGCTGACTGATGGGCAATTGGTAGAGTTGGCGGAACGGTATATGCAGAAGATGGGCTATGGGAATCAGCCGTACATAGCCTACAAACATGCCGATACCCATAATGCCCACATTCATATCGTCAGTGTCTGTGTGGACGGACAGGGGAAAAAGATCAGTGATGCCTACGAGCACCGCCGTTCCATGACCGCCTGTCGGGAACTGGAAACGGATTTCGGCCTGCGCAACGGGGCGGACACGGAAAGGCGGAATCCGAAAGCGGAACTAAAAAAGGTGGACGCTTCCTTGGGGGATGTCCGCCATCAGGTAGGCAACACCCTTAAAGCCGTACTGGAAAGCTACCGTTTCCAGACTTTCGGGGAATACAATGCGCTGCTTTCCACGCTCAACATCGAGGCGAAACAGGTCAGGGGAGAATACAACGGTATACCATATACCGGTATTGTCTATTCGGTCACGGATGATACCGGCAAGGTGGTCAGCCCGCCGTTCAAGAGTTCCCGATTTGGGAAACGCTTCGGAAATGAACAGTTGGAAAAGCGGATGCTGATGAACCTGAAAGACCTCAAGGACGGGAAATGGGCACCCTCCATACAGGCGGACATCGTTCGTGCCTTGCGGCAGGCGGATTCACGGAAACGGTTTGTGGAACTGCTGGGGCAAAAAAATATTGATGTGGTGTTCCGTGAGAATGAGCGGGGACGTATCTACGGTGTCACCTTCATTGACCACAACCGACGGGAGGTATTCAACGGTTCACGCATGGGCAAGGAGTTTTCCGCCAATGTGTTCAACGACTATTTCCAATGGTTGGAAAACATACCCGAAAAGGAACGGGGCGGACATTCCGCTACAGAACTTCGGCAGCATCACCGCCACGAATCCGGCAGCACGCTCGAACTGGCGGCGGGCATTCTTTCGATGGAAACCAACCCGCGTGACTATGAGGAGGAAGCCTTTGCACGCCGCATGAAGAAAAAGAAGAAGACCGGACGCAAACGTGGCATTTAGACAAAACAAGTATCAACCCATTTATATACAATTCTTATGCAGCAAGAAGACGATTTGAGGGCGCTTGCCAAGATCATGGAATTTGGCAGGGCCGTGAGTATTTTTCTTTTGGTGGTACACGTCTATGTGTATTGTTATCCGAGTATCACCGCGTGGAACTTGAACCTTGCGGTGATGGACAGGATTCTGGTGAATTTCAATAATACGACCGGGATTTTCAACTGTATTCTCTGGAGCAAACTGTTGGCAGTGCTTCTGCTGGCAGTTTCCTGTCTGGGTACGCACGGGGTCAAAGGTGAAAAGATAACCTGGCCTAAAATTTATGCGGCGCTGGTGGCAGGATGCGCACTGTTCTTTCTGAACTGGTGGTTGCTTGAGCTGCCATTGCCACACGCGGCAAATACCGCATTCTATATTTTTACTCTTACGGCAGGCTATCTCGCCCTGCTGATGTCGGGGCTATGGATGAGCCGCCTTTACAGGCACAACCTCATGGAAGATGTGTTCAATATGGAAAATGAGAGTTTCATGCAGGAAACCCGACTGATGGAGAATGAGTATTCGGTAAATCTCCCGACGAGATTCTATTATAAAAAACGCTGGAATAACGGATTTGTCAATATTGTCAATATTTTCCGTGCCTGCATGGTTATCGGAACACCGGGTAGCGGCAAGTCCTATGCGATAGTCAACAGTTACATACGCCAGCTTATAGCCAAGGGCTTTGCGATTTACATCTACGATTACAAGTTTGATGACCTGTCCACCATAGCCTATAATTCTTTGTTGAAGAATATGGACAAGTACGAGGTCAAGCCCCGGTTCTATGTCATAAATTTCGACGATCCGCGCAGGTCTCACCGATGCAATCCTATCAATCCGGAATTTATGACGGACATTTCCGATGCGTACGAGGCGAGCTATACGATAATGCTCAACCTCAATCGCACCTGGATTGAAAAGCAGGGTGACTTTTTTGTAGAATCCCCCATCATTCTGCTTGCTGCAATAATCTGGTATTTGAAGATTTACAAGAACGGGATTTATTGTACGTTCCCGCATGCGGTGGAATTACTGAACAAGCCTTACTCGGACCTGTTCACCGTCCTGACTTCCTATCCGGAGTTGGAAAACTACCTTTCTCCTTTCATGGATGCATGGAAAGGAGGGGCGCAGGATCAGCTCCAGGGCCAGATTGCTTCGGCAAAAATCCCCCTTACGCGTATGATTTCCCCACAACTATACTGGGTGATGACAGGAAATGATTTTTCGTTGGATATCAATAATCCGAAAGAACCCAAATTACTTTGTGTCGGCAACAATCCGGACAGGCAGAACATCTATTCGGCTGCACTCGGACTATATAATTCCCGTATTGTCAAACTTATCAACAAGAAAAGACAGCTCAAATGTGCCGTAATCATCGATGAGCTTCCCACCATTTATTTCCGGGGGCTTGACAATCTGATTGCAACGGCACGAAGCAACAAGGTGGGCGTACTTTTGGGTTTTCAGGATTTCAGCCAGCTGACCCGCGATTATGGTGAAAAGGAGTCCAAGGTTATTCAGAACACGGTAGGAAATATATTCAGCGGGCAGGTGGTCGGAGAAACCGCAAAGACACTTTCTGAACGCTTCGGCAAGGTGCTCCAGCAGCGTCAGTCCGTTTCCATCAACCGTCAAGATGTTTCCACTTCCATCAACACGCAGCTTGACTCGCTTATCCCGGCATCCAAGATTGCCAATCTGTCGCAAGGTACATTTGTCGGGGCTGTGGCGGATAATTTTGGCGAGAAGATAGAACAGAAAATATTCCATGCCGAAATTGTTGTGGACCATGCAGCGGTCAGTGCGGAAGAAAAGGCCTACAGGAAAATCCCTTTCATCAACGAATTCAAGGACAAGGACGGTAATGACATCATGATGCAGCAGATTCAGCGTAACTACGACCAGATCAAGTCGGACGCACAGGCCATCATCAACGAAGAGATGGACCGTATCAAAAACGATCCGGAGTTATGCAAGCGATTGGGGTTGGATAATGAAAAAACATCCAAGAAGGAGTAATCCTTCCTCTCATTAAATATCAAGATGAAGTGTGTGTGGGGGATTTTCCCATCAATTTCCCCCACATATTATCAGGTCGGAGCTCTGCAATAGGGGTATTCCTTTCATCTACTTCCCGAACTCCACGACAATCTCCGTCATTTCCCCATGTACTCTTCGCACATTCAGCACCCGTGCAGGAATCCCATGGTTGAAGCAGCATTGGATAAATTCCATTCCAATGAACACTCCTGTATTGTATTCCTCTGTATCGTTCTTCGTGTTTTTGCAGAAAGTTACGGTTCCTTTCATCTTTTCATTCCTTCTCTTGCGGTATTGCGCTTCCTTTTCAAACATCATAAAGACTTCTCCTCTGACAATCTGCACCTGTTGGCCTTCGGTTTGTAGGAATTGCAGGTAACTTTCCAGCAGGTCTTCCGGGCATCCGCTATGGGATAGCATGTTTCTTATCCCTTGTATCTGAATTGAATTTTCCATTACTTTTTATTTGGCTATGATTATCTTTTTATCCTTGATGACAAGTGTGTCTTTCCCGCCATGATTCGTCAGGCTTACATCTTTCAAGTCAATACGGCTGTTGGAGATGGAAAACTCCTGATGAATCGTATCGTTCCGCAGGAAGTGGATGTCCTGTTTGTACAGGTTCGGAATGGAAAAGAACAGGGCTATGATTCCGCCCATGCAGCATATCATCAACAGGGTAAAGGCAACAAACCACCGCTGGTATTTTCTGTCATCCAAAACCTTCACTTCAACTGGTGCAGGCTCTTCGTTGATTGTTGCCTTTTTCTGGTTGCATATCACGCGGCATCTCAAATTGGGAAATTCATGCAGGCTGAACAGGTCCGGAATCTGTTGCAGGAATTGCAAGTATTGTTTGGTTTCCATCTGCACTTCCAGTTCCATAGTTACACGGATGACACTTCGTTTCATTATCTTGGGTTTTCCTATTGCCCCCGTGGGTTTGGCAACATTGACAGGACGGATGTCCGATACGCCTGTGTCCACACTCATGGCAAGCTCCACTCCGGTGTTTCCTAAAGAGGGGGAATCCGTAGGATGGGATCCAAAAGATGAAGAACTTTCTGCACCTTCATATTCCGCTATCAGGTCTGCTATTTCCCGCACCTCGGTTACTGCCACGTTCTTTGCCTCTGCATTCACAAAGGTTTCTACTTTAGCCTTCACCCTGTCGGTCAGAAAGGCTTTTATCTTGTCTTCGCTTTTCTTATGGATAAGGTAGCTCGGATATTTTTTGGTAAAGTTCCGGGCTACGTTTTCCATATAGTCCATTGTGTAATCATAGTTACAATCAATAGACAAAACAATAGATAGCAATAATGAAAAATGACTATGTTTTGAATAAATATTATCTACCATGTTATTATATTACCTTAGTTTATATTCACCCTTTGTAAAATACGTAAAGGGCATTTAACAACCCCGTATTTTATATTATATGGAATATATTTATATTCATCTGTTATTCTTAAAGTATCAGTGGCATTCATTTGTTCTATATCATGATTAACCAATAAAATTTGCAATTTGCTCTCATCCATTGAACTTATTATTGGATAAAAATTAGCAAATATAATATCCGTAATATATGCTATTTTACTTTGATAATCAAATAATAAAAATTGATTTCCATCAGCAGATCCATTATATATAACAAAACAATCTATTTTTCTTTTTCCATCGCTAATCTTTTTCCCAAATTCAATGCTACTACCATCTTGTGTCTCTAATTTAAAAATTAGAAAACATTTATTCATAGATTTAAAATATAGCTCATAAACTTCTTGGTATTCTTGCATCTCTGTTTCAATAATAAGAGTATCATTTTTTTCACAAATGACTTCTTCAGAGGCGGAATTTGCTACAAAACAATTGCCAAATACAAAGAAAAAACATAATATTATAACTACCATTGTATATTCATTAAAGTTACATTTCCATTATTGTCTATTTTTTTTACACCAAGATTGCTTTGATTTGGTTTTGATTCATCTTGAGAATAAAACTTAGTTAAAACAACATTATTAGGACTTATTCTTCCTATCAAGCCTATTCCCAAATTCGATGAAGTTCTACATTCAAAATGAAGATGTTGATCAGCTCCTTTCATGGATTTTGCATTTCCGGTAATGCCTGTTTTACCAATAATATCTCCTTTATGAACTATATCCCCTACTTTTACTGTAATTTCTGACAAATGAGCGTAAAATGCATAATAATTACAACGGTCTAATTTTAAAACTAATTGCTTTCCATAATCTCCTTTTTCAGAATCCACAATTCTATCTACTATACTGTTAGCAACTGCAATTATATTTGTCCCTTGATTTGCATAATAATCAAATCCTTGATGATTCTTCGTTGAATTATTTCGAACTTTACCAAATAGATTACTCGCCCTGTTTCGTCTAATTTGCATTTCAACCAAAGGATCACAAAATTGAGACTCTATTTTTATAGAAGCAATGCAATCATTAAAATAGAAGCCTAAAGTACTTGATACTTCACAACAAAGCCTTACATTTCCCATATTCTTTATTAGAGTGTTATAATGTTCATATTTTTCCAAATAAAATTCATAATAGTTCACCTCACTCTGAAAAAAAGAAGGAATCAAATTAACTATAGAATCCTCATTTATGATAATTTTTTCATCGGGAACAGATTTAAGATATATTTTCACCATAGCATCATATAAAAATTTTCTACTTATATAAAGTCTTACTTTTGTTCCCCAATATAAACTATCAAACTTTCCATTTTCTTGATCGGCCCAATAAGCTTCCATAGACACAGGTCTTAATATGGAATATTTTGTAGAGCCTGCTAAACAACCTTTAACTTTTATCATTTAGATTCTTGTTTTTGGTTTAACTTTACATTTTCAATTTTAACTTCGCCCTGCAAATTAACTTTACCTAACAATTTTATAATTGAACCATCATCATACTCTATTTCAAACTTTACAGTTTCACCAGCATTCGCATTTTTAACCTTAGCACATAAGGTTGCTATTCCACTTTCAGGCAATTCTTCAATTCTACGAGTACCCTCTGCATCCATCCAATACACCTCCACTATTTCCGCTTGCTTTTCCTCTTTCGATTCAGGCGCAATCGAAATAAATGGTTGCTGCGAAATATCCGACACTTTCCACACCTTCTCCCTAACCTCCAGATTATTCCTTTTGATAATCCCCGGTGACAAATACAGCACCATCATCATCGGAGAGTTTCCTACACTCATATACTCCTCTATTTTCACACAGAAGCAGTCCCAGAACCGGAAAATATCCACTATTTCCACTTCGTTGTAGATAAAATGGATTTCCCCGTTGTGCATGGCTCCTTCGTTCAGCCAGTCATAGAAGAACTGTTCTTCACCCTTGCACTCAAACGCAAGCGTAATCAGGTCTCCCTCGACCGGCAGACACTCCCGATTGCCGATTTCCTCGCATACTTGGATGTGGAGTTGTATGATTTTTCTCAGATTCGGGTCATCATAGTGCCGGATGTGGCACCGATAGTTATAATAGAGTATCGGCACCTCCATTCCTCTTATTTTCAGAATAGTTTCATAAATCATGATAATACAGTTTCAGGTGAATGACTATGGTAATAGGTCACGGCTGATCCAATAGTATGTCTGCCCGTTGGACTGGAACGGCTTGCCGGCGGCTTCGTCCAGCAGTTTTTTCTTTTCCTTGAAATATTCAATCAGCATGTCCAGCTCCGCATCCGTAATCATTTTCTTTTTCCGCAAGTCCTTGACACGGTAAACTTCAAAGAAAGGATAGTCGGTCGGGCAGGAGGTAAACCTTTGCAAGGCCTCTGACAGGGGCATTCTCAGGAAAGTCTTTCTCCCTACCTTGCAAAATCTGTCCCTGTTGCGCTCTGAAAGGAAATGTCTGACCAGTTTTCTCCTTGCACGGCGGGTTGAGGCATATTCCGGTGCGTTCAGGCTGTCCGTCTTTACACGTACGGTAGATTCTTCGGCATCTGCCTGTAGGTAGTCGTCTGGACAGTCGCAGATATCCACCTTCGCTTGCTTTTTCTTTTTGACCGCTTCGTATTTATAGTCAACGATCAGCTTGGAGGGTGCTTCCACATACTTTCTCAACCGTTTGAACTCCTCTTCGTTGACAAGCAGATAATAGTCCAGTGTGGAGGACAGCGAGTCCGGCAGTACGATTGGCTGTGCAGGCAGGCTCCAGGCAGGTTCGGTATCCGGAAGTACGGATAGCATGGGTTGTACCCCCGACTGGCGGATATGGTAATAAGCTGTCATTGTCGAATCTGTCCTATATCGGTGTGTACCCACTTCGTCGAATGCCCTTGCCAGGCTGTTGCTCAGCAGGGTATTGTCAAACTTCACTTGTATCAGCATGGAATCCACGGCGGTGGTCAGTCCTTCCAGTTCCAGCGATTCGTTCTTTTGCGGAAATACCAGCCATCCCTGTGTCATGCTCCGGTTTGGAAAGTCCAAACAATAGGTGTTATGGTTCACCTCCGCATATTCGTTTTCATTTCTGATCTGTTCGGGATATACAATCAGTTCCCGTTTTTTCCGGCTGACGCGTGGTGCCGAGCAGTCTATCATGTTTCCGATTTGCAGCACGAAGTTGTTGAAGTTGTCCGGTTCTCCTCCGTAGAGCTGGAAGCCGATCATGCGGCAGTTGTTTTTTACCAGCTTGTTCACCAAGGTGGAGTCTGCCCACTCGCTGTTGAACCCTTTATCGCCGATGACAACCAGGATATTGGTTTCATCCGGACATTTGTTGAATTGCTCCACTCCGATCCGAAGGCCGGACCAGCTGCCGAATCGTCCGTATGTAGGCTTCAGTTGCTCGGCATTACGTGCTTTGGCGGAAAGGAAATCAAGCAGCTCCATGTAGTCGGGAGTCAGTTTGCAGATGGGGTCTTTCCGGTTGTCCGGTTCATTGAAGGTAAGCACGGCACCGAACCTGAAAGAAAAGCTGTCGTCATTCACCAGTTGCGATTGCAGTCCCTGGATGGCATTCACCACGGCTGGAAACCGTTGGATGGTGTTCTCTTTTCCTTCCAGGACAAACATGAGGTTTATTTTTTGCAGGTCCTTCTCTATCTTGTTTTTGAAAATCCCGTAATAGATTGGATTGCCGTTGACATTCAGCACATAGCTTTCCCGTTTGTCGATGACCGGCATCGGAAGCCGGGTCCTGAAGCAGAAGCTCGTGTCATTGTTCCGGTAGGACAGTACCGGGCTGTAGCGGATAGCAGGCTGGCTGGCCGAAAGTTGCAATTTCCGCTTCAGGTCGTTGGATGATAGCGGCAAGGTGTCTTTCCGTTCCCTGTCTTTAAAGACGAGCGTGCTGTCCGGCAGCGAGGTTAGGTCTATATGGAGCTGTTGTTCGGGGGCGGTCAGCAGGCGTCCGTCTATCCATCCGATGACAGCATGCCCTATGCTGTCTGCGTCAAGCTGCGGTTTGTCTGCCACGAGGGTGCATCCTTTGTCTTCCGATATTTGATAAGGATATACGACACTGTAAAATGGAATCTTGCCAGCCTCTTGTGTCAGGTCTGTATTTTTGAACAGTTTTACGGAGTCATTGGCAAAATACGTTTTTGGGGTGGCCAATGCCACGCTGTCGTTCAGCATGACCACCTGTTTGTTTTTGAATCCGGTAACAATGTCGGTAAAGCCGCTCCGGGTCAGCAACAGGTTGTTTTGGTTGATCCATCCGCAGTATTTTGCCTGTTTCCATTCTTTCAGTTTTCCGTTCTTCAGAATGGTGGGGTCGTATCGTATCAGCCTGAGCCAGTCTCCTTTTCGCTTGATGACGAGAAATGCGTCCATATATTTCACAGACTGCATCTCGTTCTTTCCGCTTGGGCTCAGATAGGATGTTCCTGCTTCATTGGCGAAGACAATCCACGGGGTATGTTTGGGCAGTGTCTGGCTGCAGGGAGCCTTTACCCCTTCTATGGAATAGTTCCGCATATATTCACGGGGTACATTCTTTATCCGCATAAAACGGTGTACCGGTCCGCAGGATGCCATACAGATGATGCATCCGCAAATCCATCCTCCTTTTATGAGTGTCGATATGCAATTCTTTTTCATGCCTCATTTGTTTTTTTGTTCGGAAAAGCGTTCGTGCTGTGTTACCATCAGCTGCATCACACATTCGTTGTTCAGGTTGTCTCCCATATCGACGAACACCTCGTCTATAAGGGTTTTCCTGCGTGCTATGATTTTCAGTCCTTGGCAATAGGAATAGAAATCATTCTTCTTGCTGTTGTTGACGGTTACCGCTATGTCCGGATTTCCGCAAAGGTATTTCTTCAGGATATAATTGTAATGGGTATTGAACGGCTTGCCGTCCACGATGGCTTGCAAGTGTTCACGGATGTCATTGCCGATGATGACAAGCACGTCTGTCGAGTCGTTCTCCGTATATTGGGGAAGGATTTCAATGGTGTGCCGGACCGGATATTGGGTATTCTCCGTAGTCAGCAGAACCTCGTATATGCCGGGTTCTGTATAGGCGTAGAGTGGGTTCTGCTCCCGCGAATCGACAATTCCGGATTCTCCGAACTGCCAGCGCCATTCTTTCGACGGACCGTATCCTTTGAAAGATACGATTTCTCCTTGAAAGGCGGTTGCCGGTGCTTTCATCCTGACAAGCTCGTCGCTTCCGTAATCATCCCGGCTCCTGTGTACTGTGATGATCTGTTTCCTTTCCAGTCCTCCGTCCACTTGAAGGCGTACTTGGTAGCGTCCCGGTTTCTTGAACACGTATTCTCCGCTCCGTTCGTGTGATATGTCTCCGTTGCCGAATTCCCAAAGCCAGGAGCGTGCGTTGCGGGTGCTGTCGGCATAATGGACCGTTTCTCCGGTTTCCACCTCTATGGGGGTCAGTGTCATACGCACGGTGCGGCTGGAAAAGAACAGCCGGATCAGTATGGCGACAAGGATGCACAGCAGCATGGCTGCGATTACGAACAGAATCTTTCTGGTATAAATTTTTCCCATGTCATTTGTTTTTAGTTCCTGAGCGCAAGTCTTCCTCCTTTTTCTGCAAGCCTATCTCGCACTCCTCCAGATTGGCTTTGAACAGACTTATGTTTTGTCCGATACTCCATAGCTGTTTCCTGTCGGACAGCCACATGGCATAAAAGTCGGCAATGTGCATGAACAGCTTGTATCGCTTGTCCCAGCTGTTCCTTTCGTATGTGTTCCGCAGGTTGTTTATCAGATAATGGATGTCGTCTTCTTCATACTGGGCGTAAACGCCCGGTTCAAATGTTTCTATTTTACGGAACAGGGAGTCCACCGGCAACTGGCTTTCCGCTTGTTCCTGCTGGAAATCCTTGATGCGGTTCATCTTGATCTTTACGAACTCTTTCTGCTCAAACATCTTGAAATCTGAGTTCCACATGAAAATTACCAGACAACACGCTACGGTTGTCAGGAAAAAGAACAGGAATACATAGGCATGTCCCATGAATATTTCCCGTTTGTTCATTGTCTTTCTGTTGTTGTCCATGGCTTTCCGTTTTATTGTTTGTTGCCGCCGGAACCCACATTCAGGTTACGCCTTGTTTTCCAGTTGTCTTGGATGCACTGCATCAGGTCTTTCTTCACCATCTCTTCCTGGATATTCAGCAGACGGATGGAGTCTTTTACCCCGAGGAAGATGTTGAGGTTTTCCAGCAGCTGCCTGTAAAGCCTGCAATCTTTGGTGTCCATGCCTTGGACATATTTGAGCAGGTTCATCTTGCGCGTACTGACAACGCTTTGCAGGAGCTTGTCGTTTATTTGCGGTGAAGTGTTCATCAGTTTCATGTACTGGTAGATGGAATCCATGCTGTTCGACAGGGACAGCTCTTTGGCATAGATATGGTCATATTCCAGTGCCTGCTCCGTGATTCGCTTTACTTCTATGCCGGAGGTTTTCAGGAAACAGGCAAAGATGCTTACCGCAAGGATGGTGCAGCATGTCAGATAGCCCGCGAATCTCAGATAGGCTTTCCTTACTTCTGTGTTGTTTTTCGGTTTCATATAGGATGATGTTTTATATTCATAAATAGGTGCTGATACCCAGATAGGCGCCTTGTTCGGTTGGGGTTCCCAGCCTGAACCGGGCATCTTCCTGCTGGATGATGTAGCGGATCTGTATCTCCTTGTCCGAGGGGAGGAACAGTTCTGTCAGCGCATTCAGTATTTTACTGTCGGCGGCGCCGGGAAAGAAGCTTTCCATCCGTCGGGCGGACAGGGGACCGATTTCCACCAGCATCTGGTAGGTGCCGTCGGCAAAACTGTTTCCCAGAACCATGTCGTCTCCCAGAATGCAGCTCCCCAATTTGGGAATAAGGCAGGGATCCACTTCCACCACGCATTTGTCTCCTCTCTTGATATGCACGGGCACACCGGTCAGAATGGTCATGCACTCGCCGGTTTTGGAAAGGCTCGCTGTAATCTGTTCCATATAGGCCAGCATATGGACAAGCATGACCGCCAGATGGGTCGGCAGCAATTCCAGTACGGGCCATTGACCGGAAAAGATGCTTACGAAATCCGGATGTACGTTCATCTCGTCAATGCGGCGTTCCTTGTTCTGGAAGGCTACCAACATATGGTCCAGGGAGATTTCGAAAGGCTTGAAGAAACGGCGGGCGAAAAATTCCTCTTCACGGTGGATGCGGATTTCGTCCAGCACCTGTTCCTTCGATATTTTCTCGGACTGGTAAAGGTTCTTGTGGAATATGCCTTCGGGCAGCTCGTCATAAAGGCTTCTCCTGTTCACATAAAGATACAGATAGTCCGTCAGGTCATAATGGGAATATTCCGGGTGGATGTCATGGATGTCTTTCGAGAATCCGCGCCGGATGTCTCCCCGTCTGAATATGAGGGTACGCTCTGCATCATACCCGGCTTCTTTCAGTCCGCTGGCCACCACTTCCGCCTTGAAGTCGGTATCCGGCAGGTTGAATGAATGGGAATGTTCGTCAAACCGTACTATTTTATCTTGTTCTTCCGTCATGTCCGTTCGCTTATAGGGGATTAGTCCAGTATGTTCCAGCGTGACTCGCTCGATTCTTTCGGTTGTCTGGAGCGTTCGGCGACAACGATGTTTTCCTTGTGCTTGCCGATATATTCCAGACGGCTGAGGGTTGTCCACAGGTCATTGAACAGGTATAGGAAACGTTCCGCCGTAACCATCAGTTGGCGGATATTGTGGTGGTTGTACAGCAGCCCGCAGTTTTCCCTCAGCAGGCCTTCGTAGGCACCGGGAGTGATGCCGTTCCATTCGTTGAAGTATTTCAGCAGGTCCTCCTTGTCTTCCTTGTCCATGAAACTCAGGCATACATACAGGCGGTGAGCCAATGTGGAGAATACATTCAGGAAGTGTAGCGGTGAATAGTATTGCCCCTCGTTGCGGAAGGAGAAGTAGATATCGGATATGAACAGCATGACATGGCGGCACAGCATACCGATGTTGGTGGCCAGGCTGGTCTGTTTTTCTGCATTCTCCACTTTGGCAAGGATGTCAAACGAGGCTTTTTCTATGGAATCCACAAGTTGCCCGAATTTGGTATAGTAGCCTTTCAGGTCCGGATGGCTGGACATGCTTGTGCATGGCGGGATGAAGTTTCCGTCCACTTCACAGCGGTTTCCGTTCTTGCGCAGGCGTCCGATCAGCAGAAAGTGTCTTCCCAGCTCGCTTCCGTCGGTCTGTCCGCTCGGCAGCACGCTCAACGCATATTTGGGTAAGGCATTGGGCTGGCGTGGACTGATTTCCTTCTCGTTCGGAATACCCGAAGGAAGATGTTCGAAAGGGTCTGCCATCAGTATGACATCCCACCGTTTGTCCTTTTCTTCTTCCTCTTCTGTAGGGATATGGAAACTGGCGGTGAGTTCGTCATCCTCACCGGCATCATAATCTATCAGGTAACCTCCGGAAGTAAGGGCGTGGCAACGTTTCAGACGGACTTCCAAGGTGCCTGTAACGAGTTCCGTAATGCTGAAATCGCCGGAAACCGGTTCTCCTTTCTTGAATGGCAGGAGTCCGTAGGTATTGCGGTTCAGATGAAATGACTGGTATTCGCACAACCGGTCCGTAAAGTGGTCTTCCTGTTGGGTGAAATGCCCTTTGTTGACAGGCATTCCGTCCGCCCAGTTTACCAGCGGATATTTTTTCTTTTGGCTCTGTTTTCCTATCATAATGTTTCTATTTAATATTCGTTATACTTTATAAGTTCGTTTGCCACACGCTTGGCTATGATTACATCGTGTCTTTTCAGCTTGTTGCCGGCAAGTGTAACGTCGGGGTCTATATAGCGCCGTCTCTTGAAAAAGGACGGTTTGGTATAGAATACCCATTCGTAATAGGCTCCTCCTTCATTCTTATATACGATGGGCGAAGACGGTGATTTGAGGTTGCAGTCGTCAATCATGCGCTGGAACCACTGCCCGAAGATGATATCCTCGGATGCCTTGCCGGTTATGCGTTCCGATGCGGGGTCATCCACCCTGCGGAATATGTCCACATCCATTACGATGCTCCGTTCACGGTTGATGTACAAGGTATCCGAGTCATATTCCTCCGAATATTTCCATACTTTATAAATTTCAATGGGTATGTCGAAATAGCTGTTCACCGTTTGGGAATACAGGAGTGGAAATGCAAAGGGCAGCAGGCAGGTGGAGGCCCAGATGCCGTACTGGAGTTCGTTGCAGAGGTTGAACACTACGGAAAAGAGTCCGGCTCCCAGAAGCATGACCGTAACCGTCAGCAGGCATTGGATGCCGAAAGAAGGCATTTCCTTGCTTGATGCGAACACTTTGCGAAGGACGAGCCGGTTGTAATATCCGGCAGTCCAGTACAGGATGACCAGCAGGATGTAGGCATAAGGCATGAAGTTATAGTCCATGAATCCGGACAGGCCGGGCAGGGCAAGGATTATGCCGCACAGCAGCAGATACGCAATCAGTTTTTTGTTGTTGAGCAGCTTGTTCTTGCGTGCGATAAAATAGGCTGCGATTCCGAAAATCACGGTCAGCAGCGGCATCAGCAGGTACGATGAAATGAGATGTTGGGTAACTGGGTTCATAAGTATGGTATTTATGCTTTATTGTATTCTATGAATATCCGGTAATTGAATGTGTCCGGCGAACAGGCCGAGAGTTTGGTACGCAGGTTGTCTTTTATCTGTTTTTCCTGCGAAGGCTCATCCAGTTTCGTTCCAAGAATCAGATGGACTTCTTTGGTTCGGATCAGTCCTTCGTGCGGCATCGGGCTGATTTCCACCCCGTTCCGGATTTCTGTCCGCACCAGCAGTTCGCCGAGTTCTTTTTTGCAGAAACTGGCTATGTCGTTCTGTGTCAGGACACGGCCGTGCGAAATGAAGGCGTATTTGTAGATGTCAATCCGTTCTCTGTTTTGGGGGGCTTGTTTCCCACCGTAGGTGGTACTGACCAGAGCCAGTGTCTTCGGGTCCAGGTAAGTGGTGGCATTGGGGGACAGGTTTACGCCTGCCTGTATCCGGTTTCCTACCTCACAGTTGGTTGTCCAGTATTTGACGGTAATCTGCCCCTTGCCGGACAGTTCGTCAATCATAAGATAATAAGGTGTTTCCCTGAACTCGTTCATGTTGTCCGCTGTCTGTTTCATTTGCGCCATCAGTTGCTCCATCTGGATGGTAAGTGCCTGTAGCTTGATGCTTGATACGGCATTGAAGGCATGGGTCTCGTCATCCAGCAGGTCGGACAGATAGCCGAGCAGCTCCTTGGCGGAACGGGAGTCGAAACGCTCGCATCCTCCTTTGCGGATGGAGTAGGTTCCATAGCTTTCCGTGGAATCCTTTGCGGGATAGAGGAGTTCATGGTAGTTCTTTCCGTCAGAGTCCTTCACGCTGTGTACGGACAGAAGGGATTCGTAGCTGCCCGTGCGCAAGGGTATCACCCTGAAAGTTTCCTCAAGGGTGGTCGTCTGTTCGTGAAGCGTCTTGTTCTCTACAGGCACGATGTTGATGCCGGCATGAAGTTCTTCAAGGACTTCCGCTGTGAAATGGGCGGGGAACTGTATTTTCACCCATACCAGCTTGTCCTGCATCTTCTCCAGAACGGCCTCTTTGAAACAGGACCGCAGGGTGTCCGGAAGGTTTTTCCTGCAGGAACCGTCGAGTGGAAAGGACTGCGATACCTTCAGAAAATGTTTGCTGTAAATATCCATGACTTCCTTGTCTATGACGGACATCACGTCATAGTCTTGGAAAAAGGCACGGGTTGGTTCTTTCTGTATGGTTGTCTTTTCATGGATTCCCCCTTCCATCACGACTGTTTTCCCTTCTACGGACCATTCCGTACAGGGGAGCAGGAGCAGATATTCATAGCTTTCCGTAAGGTTGGGAAAATCCAGATAGAAGGAAAAGTCTTCAAGGTCGGAAATGGATTCATCCACCGCCATTCCTAACCAGACGGTACGCGGAGGCATCCTTGTTTCTGCACGGGCAATCATGGTCTTCTCCAAGGTAGGGGCTATCCGGTAGAGAAGGTCGTCGCAGACCATATATTTCACGTCGGCTTTGTGCAGCAGGGTATCGCAGGCGGGATAAAACGATACACTTCCGGTCGATAGCTTCCGGGTAAGCGAGTCGCTCTCGTAATACATGCCCGATTCCCGGGTTATCAGGTAACACGGTTCTATGGGATAGGCGTGTACGATGCCGTGTGCGGGAAAGGGTGAGGTAAGGATGTCCGGAGTAAGGATTCGGGCGGTCTTTTCCAGCAGCCTTGTCTCGATGGCGGTAAAATCCTCTCCCAGCATATATATCTCGTTGGACAATGCTTCCAGCAGGAGCTTGACAACCGGGTCGAAGTTTTCCGCCTTTTTTATTCCCCAGAAAGCCGCAGCGTATTTCAGCATACGGTTTCTGATTTGCTCTTTATTGTATTTTTCTGTACTCATAATCCTTTCATCGGGTTGAAATCGGTCCTAAATAGATTACATAATAGAAACACCGTTTTTCTCCGGTATGTACCAGGGTTCCATATACATATACTTGTACACGTTTCTTTACGGCGGGAGCGTCAAATACATTGTCCTGTCGGGTGGTGTCATCAATGATGACACGTACATTTACACCCGTAAGCCGCTTCTCGTGCCGAGTAATTGCCTTGGTTATATATTCCGAGAATTGTCCTTCCCAACGGGTGTGTGAAACAATGCTTTCAAAGTCGAGAAAAAAGATCTCACAGCCGAACTCCTTGTCAAAGGCATGTTCGCCGGGAGCCGTACTGATCAGCAGTTCGATAAACTGATCGATGGACTCGATTTCCGAGCAGGATGCAAGACGGCTGTTTTCCACATCCTCGCTGAGCAAGGCTTCAAAATCCAGGGGCAATTTGCAAAACTTTGTTTCCATACTTGTCAGTGCCATTCGTTTTCAAATTCTTCGTCTATGAACTTCAGTGTTCTTGCGGCAAACAGAAGGACGATGCTGCTGGAATTGGATATACGGTCAACCTTGCGTTGCAGACGGATGCAGTTCCCATCCACAAAGCGCAAGGCAAATGCCGCTTGTTGGTCGGGTTGCTCCTTCTGGTAGATCCGTATTTCGCCGTCTTCATGGGAGTGGCTGTATGCGGCCCATCTCAACAGCTCGTCACCCGGCATACCGATAAGGGTACAGGTAATGAATCCGCCGTATGCCTCACCTTCAGGCAATCCGTCACGGTCTGTATTCCGCTTGAATTGCAGGTCGAACTCTTCAATGCTGTATGCCTCATGGCAGACGGACAGCCGCATCACGTAGCGGTCATCCGGCATTGAGGATTTTTTGTTTTTGAACAATGAAGTGAACCAGTTCATGATTATAAGTTTAAGTGACACGAATCGCCGGTCTCCATTTCCCGGAAGTGGATGAATAGTGATATACGGCTCTCTTTGGTTGTTGAATGTACGTTGAACTCAAGGCATTTTGCTCCCTTGAAACGGATGATCTCTTTGGGAGTACCGGGCAGGCCGGAAGTGTTCATCACCTCTCCGTCCTTCAGGATTCTTGAATTGAACATCCATTCCAAGAGTTCCTCTGTAGGAAATCCGGCAATGCTTACCCGTATTTTACCGCCGTAGGTCTTTCCGGTTACCTTTCCGTTAGAAGTGGTTTCTTTCCGGAAGTCATACTCGTAGCCTAGCAGGTCGTATGCCTGCACTTCCTCATGCTCCGAGGGTTCGGCGGTCCAGAACTTGATATACGATTGTGCACTCATATCCTTATGTTTTTTTATTCTTCTTCACTCATCAGATTGGTTTGCAGCATGGTTGTCAGAGTCCGTTCCTCGTTCATGCGTGATTCAACGAACAGTACGGTGTCCTGACTGTCCAAATGCTTGCGCACGTAGGTTCGCAGGTAGGCTTTGAATGCCTGTACCTTTGTCCGATATTCCTCTAAAGGGAGGGCGAATATACCTTGTTCTCCCACACGTTCTAATCCATATTTCTCCAGTTCTTCTTCAAAAGACTTTTCTAATTGACCATTAGCTATGATATAAATCACTAATACTTTATATTGTCTCATAATAATCTATTTAAATATTAACGATATATTGAATAAGGTTTAGAAAATTGATATTCAGAGTCTTTAAATTCTCGTCTTATATGAAATTTAATCTTATTAGCAACTAATCATAATCCAAACCAATATACACTGCATTGTCAAAGAGAATAAAAATATTCCATAATATAGTGTATATTTTTTATCCGTATTAAACTTCACAAAAAAAAACTCGTACTTATTTTTTTTAAACAAAAACAAATAGTTCGTAATATATATAACCGCACATATAATCACAAAAAATATACTTAATACCAACATGTTATTGAAAGCCATTTGAATGACATTGACCCTAGTAATTTTATAAATAAGCCAAAATATAAAACTTAAAAAACAAAGTGTATGGGCACAAATATAAGAAGTTGAAAATATAATAATCCCAGAATCTATACCTCGTTCATCCACTTCTCGTTTATTCAAAAAAGACACAATATTGTTAATATATTCATTAAGTCGTAATCTAACTTTTTTGTTTTGCAACCAATATATTGGATTTAGCAATCTATTAAAAAGATAGAACAACAATGTATATGTACAATAAAACATTATATTCCAATATAAATTAAGCAATGTTTTCATTTTAATATCAAAGAATTTGAAATATCGATAATAATATCTTCTCCCAACTCACCACCCAAATACCCTCCAATAGCACTTCCGATAAACCCTCCAATAGCAGCGCCGGCACCGATTCCAATACCAGCAGTAAATAGCCCAGCAACAGTAGCTCCTAAAAACGTTCCTATTTTTGTACCTAAATATAAACCAGCAGCCCCTCCAGCCATGCCACCACCAATTTTTAAAATAGTATTTTGGGTATTATCTCCAAATCCTTTATCTTTAGCCAAAGCGTACCCTATTTCAAGAGCATTTAATCCATATTCAATAGGTTTTATTGCATTTCCTATTTTCTCCCCGATACGAAAAAGTGAATAAGTCTTAACATATTGATTACCATAAAAGATATATCCTGATTGTTTTTCAAAATAAAGTCTCAAATTTTTATTTGAAATTCTAGTTTTTCCTGTTTTAGTCAAACCTTCTGCAAAATTGCCAACATATCCACACACTTCCTTTGAGTAATCTATAAAACTATCAATCAAAGTATTAGTATCCTTAGTTCCTAAAAGTTTCAATAACTCTATTGACCAACGATCAATATAATAGTGATTATATTCATAATTATATGTTTCATTTATATCCTTACTTTTCACTTCAATTTTAATATTGAAATAAGTATCGGATTCATCAGTAGATATGATAATTTCAGAATCTTTTTTAGGTATCATCAATGGGCCTTCTGGAATATTTAAGACATACATATCTCCTTTTTCTGAAACTAATTTATTTCGAATGTCATCAGGTGTCAAATGAAGGCTCTTGATAATTGCCAACAAAGAAGTGTCTATTTGTTGAACTTTTATTGGATTGTATATATATGATGAATTTTCTAATATAGCCATCTCCGATGGGATGTTTTCAACATATGCATACCCACACCCAATGACAAATCCTTCATAAGGATATCCTTGGATACAGCTGACCCTAAAGTCATCTAACTCCATATATGTTGTTCTATAATTTCCCATATTACACCCATCTATTGTCGAAATCAACACCTTGAACAGTTAATGTTTCTGGAGAAATCGTTAATGTTGTAGATAACCCCTGTCCGAAACTGATACTTCTGTGTAGCCTTATGCAATACGCGTTCATAAACGCCACCTCAAATATCACTCCGGACGTTCCGGTCTTGAACAGAACTGCCCCGTTTTTTTTCACCCACGGTTTCACAGCCCATCCGTAGATGTTGCTTTTCACCGTCTGCGAAAGGGTTATCATGATTCGTCCTCCACGCACTTCGCCTTCCGGTTGGTTCTTTAGGTTATCTACTGGCTGGTGAAAACCTATCTTGAACTGTTCCACTGCATATTCGTCGCCGTCAACGCTGAATATGACATTCACGTTGCTGTCCACTTGCGGAAAATTAAAAAGTCCCATAACGCTGCTGTTTTTAAAACACCCACTGATTTTCAAACTCTTCTGTACCGAATGCCAGTTTCTGTGCCTGTACGGTCAGTTTGGTCGCAATATAGCTTTTGCCCTGCCGGATATAGCTGATTTCCATATCCACACAAGTCGCTTTCTCAAAGAGTATCTTTTCGAGCGTGGAGCCTTGGTTGTCATGAACTACGATGGCTCCGCTCTGGTATTTACGGGCATCCAGCATCCACTGGATCATGTCACGGTTGGGAAGATGAGGGTAGGTTACATAAAACGTGCCGCCTTTTACCTCGGTCTGTACCTGTCCTTTGATATCTATCCCTTGGGCAAATCCGAATTCGCAGCCGATGAGCTGGTAGCTGTCCTTGTACATGTCGGTCAGTGAGGAGGCAGCCAGGTTGCCTATCTTTAAGAATACGGTATATCCAAACATACGATACTTGATTATTGGTGAATATTCCAGGTTAATTCATTCTGTTCGTCCAGATCTACCTCCAGACTTTTTCCTTTGCCCAGCTCCCCGTTGATGATAAGCCGTGAAATCGGTCTGCGCAGATAGTTACGGATTACACCGGCCACTTGGCGGGCACCGTATTTGGGTGTGAATCCTTTGTGTGCAAGCATCTTACGGGCATCATCGGTGATGGTTATGCCGATACCCTGCTTGTCCAGAAGTTTTCTGACTCCGTTGAACTGTATGTCGAATATTTTCAGGAGTATGTCTTCGCGGATGGGGGAGAACGGAACGATTTCAGACAGGCGTGCCAGAAACTCCGGACGGAAATGCTGCCCCATCACCTCCATGATCTGGGTGGTGGACGGAACATTGCCGGACTCAAGTTGCTTGGTCAGCCACTCGCTTCCTACATTGGATGTGAACAGCACGATGGAGTTGGAGAAATCTCCTTCCTTGCCCAGACGGTCATGCAGTTTTCCCTCGTCCATGATTTGCAGGAAAATGTCATATACGGATGGATGCGCTTTCTCTATTTCATCAAAGAGGACAACGGCGTATGGCTGTTGCCGTATTTTATTGACCAGCATGCCGCCTTCCTCATATCCCACATATCCCGGAGGCGCTCCGTACAGTAGGGCGGCGGAGTGTTCTTCCTTAAACTCGGACATGTCGAATCGAATCATGGATTTCTCGTCATTGAACAGTGCCTCCGCTAGTGCTTTGGCAAGTTCGGTCTTGCCGGTACCGGTGGGTCCCAGCAGGAAGAAGGAGCCGATGGGCTGTCCCGGCTTGTTCATGCCGCTACGGGATTCCAGGATGGCATCCGTCAATGTCTTCAGGGCCTGGTCCTGTCCGACGACGCGTCGCCTCAGATAGTCTTCCATATTGAGTAGCCGTTCCTTTTCTTGCGACTGTATCTTGCCGATAGGGATGCCTGTCTTGCTGGCGACAACGGCGGCTACCTCATAGATACCCACCTCCTCTATTTTCTTCTCTGCAAATTGGAGGAGGACGTTCAATGCGTTTCTCAGATAGCCGGTCAGTTCTTCATACTCCTGCAATTCATGGATGTCCGCTTCATCGGGTATGACTCCTAAAAGGATGGGGCTTAATTTGTTGTGCATTACGAAAAGCAGCGTTTTCAGTTCTTCGGTCTTTTCCTGAAGGTCCTTTTCGTCCTTTTCTATTTCATCCAGCCCGGACAGCAGGGTCTCCACATTCTTCTTTCCTGTTTCATTGACCATCTTGATGGCGGAGAGCGTCATGTCCAGCAGACCGATGGCGGAATCAGGCAGACGGCGGTCTTTGATATACCGTTTGGCAAGACGGACACATTCGGCTACGGCTTCGTTGCTGATTCTTACATGATGGTAGTCCACGTATTGTTTCTGCACGGAGTGTAGCATCTGGATAGCGGACTTTATGTCCGGTTCGCTTACCTGTATGACCTCGAAACGGCGGCTGAAAGCATGGTCCGGCTCGATGATTTTGCGGTATTCGTCAATGGTGGTGGCACCGATGACGGTCAGGTCGCCGTGCGACAGTTCGGATTTCAATACATTTCCAGCACCGGTATTTCCTTGCCGGTTGTCCAGCAATACATGGATTTCGTCAATAAACAGGATTGCATTGTCGATATTCCGCAATTCCTTCAGGATGTTTTTCAGGCGGTCCTCGATTTCCCCCTTGTAGGTGGCTCCCGCAATCAAGGAAGCGTTGTCCAGCTCAAATACACGGGTCTCTTCCAGAAACGAGGGTACTTTATGGCTGACTATGTCCCAGGCAAGTCCGTAAACCAGTGCTGTCTTTCCTACTCCGGCATCACCGACAATCAGGACATTGGACTTGCTCCGGCTTCCCAGTATCTCCATGACCATACGGTTTTCACGGTCGCGGTTGATGACCGGATGCAGCTTGTTGGCCGCATCTTCGGTTAGATCCACACAGTATTTGCCCAAGAAGGAGGATGAGGCGGAAGTCGGGGCATAGGGCTTCTCCGTAGTGGCGGAAGGACATGCCGGCTGCCCGTTACCTATATATATGGAATGGATATCCTTTTCCAGAATGGGGAAAGACCTGAGCTGGTCGCTGGAAAAAGCGACACCGGGTTTTGCCAGTGCCAATAGCACACAGATGGGATTGATGTCGAACAGCCCGAACTGGATTCGTGCATCGTCTGCGGCACGGAAAACGGCGTCAATCCGTTCCGAAGGCTTGATTTCGGACAACTGGGTGGATTTCGGGCATTGTTCGATATACACGTCCGCCCATTCCTCCAAATAGCCTAAATCCTTGCCTATACTTATTATAAAATCTCTTAACCCTACATCTTTATGAAGTAGAGCCTTCAACAAATGCGAGGGTGTATAACACTCGTTCGCATTTTCACGAGCCACTGCAAGTGCTATGTTAAGCGCAATTTTTACAGAATCATCAAGATTGATGAAACCAACTCCTGTTTCCATAATCGTAAGATTTAAAAATTGCGCAGGAGAACATTGCAAATATAAGGCAAAAAAAATAATTCGGCTATTGTTGGCAGTGTTTTTTTTATGCTTATGGGCATATTTTCGGCAAAAACAAGAAAAAATCATCAAAAGTTCTTTGTAGTTTTCAGAAAATGCCATATATTGGGCGCAGAAATTGAAGGACAAAGATAGGACTGTAGCAGGCCTCCTTTGACCGGATATTTCAAAATCAACTTATTTTTTTAATTTAAAACTTTGAGAATATGGCATTTAAAGCGTCATTTAAGTTTTCGGACTCAAGAGAGTTTGATGTACTGACCTGGAGAGTTAAGTTCAATCGTGATGTGGACCCCAAAGGCCGTCCGGCATCTGACATTTATGGTGGCACAATCTATGTGGAAATCGAATCAACTCCCGATACCATTGTGCTGGATAAGATGTTCAAGCAGTACCAGCCCGTAAACGGAAACATCGTCTTCAAGAAAGCGGATGAAGATGCCAAAATGAAGGAATTGGTGTTCGAAAATGGTTATGTGGTGGATTACGAAGAGGCACTGAATGTGGCTAACCCTTATCCGATGACAATCAAGTTCGCCATTTCTGCACAGACCGTGAAGATGGACGAGGCTACATTTGTACAGGATTGGCCGGAAAACAACTAATGGTTGTTTCCTAATCAAAGTTTTAAGGTGCCGGAATATACCAATTCCGGTTATTTCGGCACCAAAAAACATACCGACCAGTCGGATTATTTATTTAAAATCATAGTTTAAGATAGTATGGGAGCAAGTTTTCTGAATTTGGTGACTACTAAAGTAACCGTGAAAGGAGAAGAACAGAAATTCGTTTCACTGCATCTCCGTCAGGGTTTCAACCGGCATCACACCTTTACTGTGGTGGTGAATTATCTGTCGCCTAACAATACGTTCCAACAGACCCCGGAAAAATTCATCGGCTACATCGGGGAAACTGCCAGCATTTCATTTGTCCATAGGCAGACGGGTGAAAGTTATGACTTCGAGGGAATCATCACTCAAGTGGAAATGGTTGGAAGCATGGGCGAGACAGGCGGAGTGGCCATTCACGGAACAAGCCCTACGATACTGTATGAGAACAACAGGACACTCGACTCTTGGATGGATCAGTCCCTCTCTACCATAATAAAGGAGGCGACGCAGGAGTATGGAAAGGTCAATCTGGTTTCCAATCCCAAGTATGCGGCGCCCATACCCTACATGGCGCAGTATAACGAGAGTGTCTTTGACTTTATGAATCGCCTTTCGGCTCTTTATGGGGAGTGGTTCTATTATGACGGAACGAAAGTGTATTTCGGCAAGCCTGACAGGGACAATACGGAGAAGATTGTTTATGACATGGATTTGGAGGAAGTACGTCTGGTTGCCAATCTGGTACCGGGTAAATCCGCAAGATACGATTATGTAGCGCAGGAGAACAAACAGCATAATGCGGATACGCCTGCCAAACCGGATGGCATGAACGACCTTCAGTCTATTGCACACAGCTGCTCTGAGAAGGCATATACCGCAAAAACAACCTCGGCTGCCGACCCCCATGTAACGGACAAGGCGGAACTGGACGAACAGATGAGGATTGTAAAGAATGCGTCTGGTGCCAATCTTCTGAACATCAAAGGCATAGGAAAGACTTGCCGGATAAGGATTGGTGAAATCATCGATGTTTCTTTCCCCGACAGGATGAAACTGCCTCCTTTAGGCAAGTTCCGTATTGTCGGGATTGAGCATGAGGTATGCCGTGACGGACATTACTCCAATAGTTTTGTCGGTGTGCCGGACAGTACGGTACATATTCCTGTTCCCGATGCGAAGCGGCCGTTGGCGTTGCCGGAACTGGCTACGGTGAAGGAAAACAACGACGACAAGGGACAGGGACGTGTGAAAGTGGCTTTCGACTGGCAGAAAAACGGCAAGACAACCAATTGGATCAGGGTGCAGACTCCTAATGCGGGAGTAAGTGGTGCGGTTCCCAAAAATCGCGGATGGGTATTTGTTCCGGAAGTCGGCGATCAGGTTATGGTAAGCTACGAGCATGGCAACCCGGACCGCCCCTATGTTACGGGGTCGGTGTTCCATTCCGGTTCAGGTAAAGGAGGGGACAAGGACAACAAGGTCAAGAGCATTATCACACGCAGCGGCAATGCCATCGTTTTCGATGATGAGACGGGAAGCATCGTTATTACCGACCAGACGGGAAAACAGCTGATCATGTTGGATGGCACGGATGCCATTACCGTCATGGCGAAAAAGAGCATTACCCTTACCAACGAGGCGGAATCGGTCATCGTAATGGATGATAAGTCGATAGGCTTGCAGGCCGATACCATTGCTCTCGAAGGCAGGAAAAGTGTAACATTGCTGTCCGGCAACGAATGTATGGTACTCAGCAGCGAAAAGAGTATAATTAGCAGCAGCGGTACCAATATCAAACAGGAAGCGACAAAGGATTACGATGTTGCTGCAAAGAACGGAACGGTCAACGGTGTAAATCTGATGATAGAGGGAAAGGGAAACGTAACGGTTTCGGGAGGAATAGTAAAGTTTAACTCATAATTCGGTTGGCTATGGGAGCATCTGCATCTGTGATACAGGAATATTACAAAGCGGTCGATTACTGGGCGGACATAGTCGGCAACAAGGACTGGAAACTGTCTGTATGGATTGTCGGGCAGAACGATGTGGACTTGGTAGACAGGTTTCTGGAAATAGAACGTTCTCCGGTAGGGCAGTTCGATGACATATTCTTTCGTTTTGATACGCCGTACAGGGGGGATGACGAGGAATACACTGAACAGCTCTGGCAGGAATATGCGGGTTGGTTTTCAGAAAAGGTTGAGGAGAAGTATGATATTCTCAGGGCTCTGAGGCACGACGGGTTGCTGAAGGAAGAATACATTCCTGATGTGTCGGTTGAGCATACGGCGGGCAACTTGTGGAGAGAGATGTTGCGTTTCAAGGCATGTATCTCCCGGTTGGATGATGCCTTTTTCTGTCTGTACTTTCCTCCGGAACAGGAAAGGGGGTATTCCCGGACAGGATGGTTCGGCAATGTGCTGAAAGAAGGTGTCCCGCAGGGAATCCGGATGACAACCATTGACTTGAAAAAGAACAGGAGTATCCGATTGGGTGAGTCTCGGGAAGTGGTTTGCATACGCCCGCGGTTCGATATGGCGGCGGCTTTGCATAACCGGATGGCACGGTCGGATAGCGGTAACGACCTGATTGCACCTGAAAATCGGTTCAAGCAGCAGGTTACGGTTGTCATGGATTCTACACAAAAGCAGGATTGGAAATTATTGGACAGGGAAATCCGAAAACTGTTGGATATTGCACAGGAAATAAAGGATACGAATATCCGGATTTCCGCTCTGCTTATCGCATCCGAGGCATGTTATGCTATCAGGGAATATAAGCATAGCATGAAATACAGCGACGAAACCGTCCGGGAGGCGGAAAAGGCGATGCAGGGCGGTGAAACGGCAGGATATAGTTATTGGAAAATGGCTGTTTCCATGAAAGCGGCCATTCTGACAGCCGGGAAAAAACGGGAGGAAGCGGTTGCCTTGTATGACATGATGGCTAAAAAAGCCGTCATGCAAAAGGACCCTTATTATGTCATGGAAGGCTATCGCATGTGTGGTTTCCTGCGCTATGAGGATGGAAAGATGGAACAGGCTTTCGAATATTTTTTGCTTGCCCTGGCAGGCGGCAGCTACCTTTCTGCCGAAATCAGGCGGAGTTCCACGTTCGTTTATGCGGCGTATCTGGCTCTTCATACGGGAAGGTTGGTTCGTGCTCCGATTGATGTCGGGATATTGGAACGGCAGCTCTGCGAATGGATTGGGGAGGATTGGAAGGAACTGGTGGACAATCCGGATATGCAGCAGGCGAAGGCCAGAAGAAGGGGAAGTTTTTTCAGTTGAGCGAGATTTAATTAATATATATTTTAAATTTAAAATTGAATAAGTATGGATCTTGGTAATTATGGAATCGGCGGAAACGAAGTGAAGATTGACGCTTCCGAAGGTATTGCGGAAATTCCACAAAATCGAACCTTATTGGTGGAACAGCTGACGAAGGATGAGGCGGTGGCTCCCGAAGTGGTTGCAGGTCTGACCAACATTGACGAAGTCTTTGCACATTTCCGGCCGGAAATAGATATCGAGTTCGCGGATGCGGACGGTGCTCCCGTAGAGGAAAATTTCCGTTTCCACAATGTCGGTGATTTTTCTGTCAAGAAAATGACGGAGCAGAGTTCATTCTTGTCCGGCCTGAATGCGGAAAAGCAGTTTGCGGACAGGATGGAGAAGTCGTTGCGTTCCAACAAGGTGCTGCAACGGGTGCTGGAAAATCCGGAGACACGTGGAGCGTTTGTCAATGCGATTTCTGCCATTTTGGACGATTTGAAGAACAATGAGAAGTCTAACTCCACTAATGAATGATAGTTATGAGCGAACAGAATACACAAAGAGAAGCAGCCGTACAGCAGCAACAGGCTGTGGCGCAGTCCAGAAATCTGAACGCTGAATTGCAGATTCTGGCTAAGTTTGGCGGTTTCAATGTCTTGGAATCTTCCGTGGACGGCATACAGAACATGAATCCGGAGCGTAAGGCACGGCGGAACATATTCCTTTCCGACCCTGAACGGGCGGCTGAGCGCAAGGAGCTGGAAAAACGGCTTGAGATGTGGGTCGATATGTTGAAAGGCAACAAATCCATCAGCGAGATGGTGGAGCTGTGCCAGAAGAAGTCTGCGGCGGTGTCCGGTCTGCTATCCCAGAACCAGCTGAAAGCGGTGGAAGAGGTCAGGCAGTTGGAGAAGTCCTACCGCACGGTCATGCTCTTCTACAAGAATACGGATTCCGACAAGATCAAGAATATCTCCATTGTGAACGCTTCGATGAGCCAGCTTACCGATTTGGACAACTCCTTCTTTATCGATGCCATTGCAAACGAGCTTCGTGCGAATTATGACCGTTTGGACTTGCGTACCAACTATTCCCTGCTGGTTATCCCGGGATATTTGGGTTCCAACAAGGTTGTTGAAAAATGGGCAAAGATTGCGCATGACAACAAGGTGATGATTTACACGGATTTCGCTGATCTGGAAAAACCGGATGATGTCATTGAAATGTTCTTTGATTCCAATCTTTCGGGAGGCGATGTGTACAAGTCCAACGTATGTATGACCTGCAACTATCTGGTAGGACGGGGACGCTATGCAGAACTGGGCGAAACCGAAGACTTGCTGATTCCTCCTTCTGCGGCATTGGCCGGCAGTGTGTACAAGACGGTAATGGCACAGGTTACCGCCGGTAAGAAGTATGGTTCCATGAGCGAAGTGGACGGGGTTGCCTTCAATCTGAAAAAAAGCGAGATTTCCGAAATCGAGAAGATTGGCCTGATTCCGATGGTGAAGGAATACGGCAAGGTGATGGCTTTCTCTGCCAAGACATTGTTCAATGGGGACAACTTGGGATTGCAGACCTATTCCGTAGTCCGTGTGTTCGATTGGGTAACGAAAGTGCTGATGGATTTCCTCAACCGCCGTGCCTTTGAGAACTGGAACAGCAAGGCGGAAAGGGATTTGCGTGGTCAGATCAGCAAGTTTTTGGATAGCATACAGGGTCCCGGACGCTTGATTGAGAAATTCAAGATTCTTCGTTTCGAGCGCGATCCGAAGCAGAAAGACCGTATTTTCCTCGACATTCACCTGACTCCTTATTTCCCGGCAAAGAGTTTTGTCATCAAGTTGGAAGGTACAAAAGGGGATGACGAGAACGACTGGAACAGCGACTATGCACAGGATGCATAGGTAAGTCCTTGCAGGGACAGCCGGAGTGTGCCGGTTGGAACACCCGGTTGTCTCTTTTTCACATTCTAAAAAATTCTCACCATGTCAGATGTGTTCAAGAATATAGCTGACGCCGCCGGTAGCAGCAGCGTCAGACGGGGTTTTGCCGACCTTTTTTCAGCCTCCAAGGCGGCTTTGGACGAGATTCAGGCGGGTCTGGGCGGAATCCTTCCTTCCATGCCGGGTATGCCTGTCGCCAAGTTCGGCGACCTGTCCATCGGGATAGACATGCATCCTACCGTTACCCCTCCCTCTCCCATCATGCCTGTGCCTCATGTAGGCAAGGTGTACGACCTCATGGCAGACCTCATGGCCGGCATGGCGGCTGCCATGCCGTCTGCGGCTGATGGAGTGGCCGGAGTGGCGTGCAACATCCTCAAGAGCATGGCTCCGTCGGTCAAGGTTCATAACCAGTGGATTGCGCAGGCAGGTATCGGCATCGTGCATCTGCCGGCATTTGTATTGCATCCGGCTCCGTTGGTCAGCGGTATGTCCGAGTCGGAGATGTGGATGGGCAGTTCCACTGTCCTGGCGGACGGTGCGCCCTGTTCCTCCCTCACACATCCGGCACTCTCATGCAACATTGTGGGAATACCGACGATTCCCCGCAAGGGGAAGCCCAGGAAGGTGAGCAAGGCCCTGCTTGCCCCCACTTCCATGCTCTCCACCATCACATCCGTAGGAAATCCCGTGATTGTGGGAGGACCGCCTACCATTGATGTGTTTGCGCTGGCGATGAAACTGGGGCTGAAAGGATTGTCAAAGTTCGGAAAAAAAATATCCCATCTGCTGCATGGATTGATAGACAAGGCGGGATTGAATCCCCGGCTTGCCAGGATTCTCAAGAAAACAGCTTGCATCATATTCGGTGAGCCGGTGGACGCTGCTACGGGCAGGGTCTATCACACCAATGTGGACTTCGAGCTTCCGGGTCCGATTCCCGTCGTATGGGAACGTACCTATTACAGTGATGCCGCCGTGGACGGTCCGTTGGGATACAATTGGCACCACAGCTACAATCTGGGAATACGGCAGCTGGAGGAAGGGGCGTTCGCATTCCGTCATGCTGACGGACGGGAGTCCTTCCTGCCTGCGCTGAAACTTGGAGAATCCCATTTTGACCGCAGGGAACAGCTGGCATGGACACTCGATGACCGGGGTTACATGCTTACGGACATCCGGGGGTTGCAATACCGTTTTGACGGTCCTGAAAACCGCTCCGGTTACCGCATGGTATCGGGCATTTCCACGAAGGACGGATTCCGGATCCGCTTCGAATACGCTTCGGGGGGAAGGCTGGCAGGAATCATATCCTCACGGGGAGAATTCCTGAAGGTGGAAACCGACGAGTCGGGACGGGTACTCTGCGTATCCGTACATCAGGACGGTGAGGAGGTGAAGCTGGTCCGTTACCGTTACGATGACCGGGGCGACATGGTGGAAACCATTGACGCGTTGGATGTCAGCAAGCATTTCGTCTATTCCGGCGGACACCTGCTGGTACAGCTTACCAACCAAGGGGGCATGTCCTTCCATTGGGAATATGAAGGTAAGGGAGAGAATGCCCGCTGTGTGCATACATGGGGCGATGGAGGCGTGATGGAATATTTCATCCGTTACGGCAAGGGATATACCCATATCCGTAACGGGGAAAATGCCGAAACCGAATATTATTACGGTGAGGACAAACTCATCTACAAGATAGTGGATGCCAACGGGGGAATTACCCGCCGCCAGTACAACAGCTTTCAAGAGCTGGAGGTCACGGTCAACCCCGAAGGCTACACCCATAAGACTTCCTACAACGAATTCGGCCAGCCGGTCCGGATAACGGACGAGAACGGCGAGGACACCTTTCTGGACTACGACGGCAACCGCAACCTCGTCTCGCTCTACACTCCGGGCGGAAAGAGGCTTTCATGGGACTATGACGGACTGGACCGCGTCGTCAGCCGGACCACACCGGGCGGAGAGACAGTGAAATATGCCTACGAGGGAGGCGTGTTGCGTACCATAACGGACGGACAGGGCCGGGTTTACACGCTCACGTTCAACGACAGGTACGACCTGGAGCTGCTGCAGTTCCCCAACGGGCTGTTCCGCCGGTGGGAGTACGACGGCAGGGGAAGGCTTGTGCAGGCGGTGGATGTGAAAGGCAATGTTACCCGTTATGCCTACGACCGTGCGGACAACCTGGTACGGCTGGAAGAACCGGACGGCAACGTGCACCGGTTTGAGTACGATGCCATGGGGAACATGGTACATGCCAGCGACAACATCCGCGAGGTCAGGTTCACCTATGGGGCACTGGGAGTACTGAAAAGCCGCGAGCAGGAACGGCACCACATCACCTTCGGCTACAACAGCGAGTTGCAGCTCCGGCGCATCGGCAACGAGGCGGGCGACAACTATTTCTTCGAGCTGGACGGGCTGGGACTGGTCGTTACGGAAACCGGCTTCGACGGTATGCGGCGTGAGTACGAGCGCGACGGTGCGGGCCGTGTCACCCGTGTGAACC
Source organism: Bacteroides sp. AF25-38AC (assembly GCF_003602995.1). Lineage (NCBI taxonomy): Bacteria > Pseudomonadati > Bacteroidota > Bacteroidia > Bacteroidales > Bacteroidaceae > Bacteroides > Bacteroides sp. AF25-38AC. The sequence continues at coordinate 70,731 of NZ_QTMD01000005.1, forward strand.
GTCCCGGAGGAAAATGGACGGAATACCAGTATGATGGACTGGACAATATCCTGAAGGAGGAACAGTATGACGGGGAGGTCTCCCTCTACACGTACGACAAGGACGGCATGCTTGTCAAGGCGAAGAACAGCGAGAACCTGCTGGAGTTCACCCGTGACAGGAAGACGGGACTGGTTACCGAGGAAAGGCAGGGAGAATACACCGTCAGCCGTACCTATGACGGCGAAGGCAGCTGTACCCGCATCACCAGCAGTCTGGGAGCGGACATCCGTCATACCTATGACCGAGAGGGTAATTTGCAGACCATGCAGGCGGGCGAAGGCTGGCAGGCATCATGGGTGCGTGACAACACGGGATTGGAGGTGCAGCGCACCTTCTCCGGTGGCGTAACAGTCTGCACCGAGCGCGACTGTTTCGGGCGCGAGGTGCGCAAGTCGGTTCGGTCGGGAGGCATCGAGCGTGGAGCATACCGCTATGAGTGGGGGATTGCCAACCGACTGCTTTCTAAGGAGAACGAGCTGACGGGAACGGTCATGCGCTACGACTATGACCGTTTCGACTTCCTCATCCGGCAGGAAATTACCCAGGGTTCGGAAACGGACGTGATTTACCGCGTACCGGACTTCGTGGGCAACCTCTTCGGGACTCCGGACAGGAAGGACCGCAAATACGGTGCCGGGGGAAGACTGCTGGAGGACCCGGATTGTTTCTATCACTACGATGATGAAGGGAACCTCATTTTCCGTGAGTTCAAACGGTTGCAGGAAACGGGCGTAAGGTACGATCGCAAGCGCATGGAGAAGGAGCGCGGCGTCCGCTGTCTAGCTACAGGTACGGGATGGCTCTACGAGTGGAGTTCCAATGGTATGCTAAAGAAGGTTATACGTCCGGACGGAAGACCGGTGGAGTTCCGCTACGATGCGCTGGGACGCCGCACCGCCAAGCAATATCTCAGTAAGGTCACACGCTGGGTGTGGGACGGAAACGTGCCTTTACATGAGTGGAGCTACAAAATTCCCGATATGCAGCCGGATAAGGAAGAAAACGTTCCGTCAAAAGAGCCGACAGAGAATATTACCACCTGGGTATTTGAAGCAGGCACATTTGTACCAATGGCGAAGATACAGCATGGCAAGCAATATTCCATCGTGTCTGACTATTTGGGAACACCCATCCAGATGTTCGACGAACATGGAAATAAGACATGGGACTGTATACTGGATATTTATGGGGAAATTGCAACTTTTTTTGAAGGACATTCTTTGAATGAGTGTCCGTTCAGGTATCAGGGGCAGTATGAGGATGAAGAAACAAATCTATACTACAACCGTTTCCGTTATTACTCTCCTAAAACAGGAAGCTATCTGTTGCAAGACCCAATTGGTTTAGTCGGAAACAATCCAACTCTTTATGGATATGTTTATGACACCAATAGTTGGTTAGACCCATTTGGACTTACAGCCGAAATATATAAATTGGTTGCAACAAAGAGCGGTTATTATGATGTGTATGAATGGGGAAGCGATACCCCTGTTGGTAAAACGTGGTTAAATGAAGGCGATATTTGGAAAATAGGAGAAACCGCAGATTTCAGAAGAAGGAAAAACGGCTCAGAAATTCAAAACAGATATAGCAAAAAATGGTTAGATAATAACAAATTAGATTATCAACCATTACAGCGTTCTCCAAATAAATCTGCAAAACCTTCTTTCCAAAATTTTGAAACAAGCCGTATAAAGAAGTTTGAAAAACGATTTGGTAAAAAGCCAGCAGGTAATAAATGTTATCATTGATTATGGAAAGAATAAGAGTAGTTTCAGACTCTCCAGGTTATATCAAAGTTCGCGAAATTAGTAAAGAACTTAGGAGTTTCACTAAAATTATTGAAGATAAATATAATCAAATTGATTTTGATTTTCTGTTTTGCTTTAGAGCATTGTATAGTACAATGGGGATTAACTCCAAAGTCCGATTTGATAAAGGAGATAACACATTAGGAATGGATTTGATAATGTCTTTAGATGAATTTAACCCTTACAAGACTAATGTGGCAATGCAACGGCTAATTATGGGGAAACATTTATTTCCTTTTTTTGCAGAGAACATAAAAAAATATAAAAGTAAATTGCCAAATTTAAAGTCGATAGCAGAAGACTTAACAGAGGATATGCGTTTATTTTTGATAGATAATCTTTGGTTACCAGATGACAATGGCAATTTAAAGTTATCAGTAATAGAAACTGTATCTTATGAGAAAGCTATGGCTTTGCTTGGAAATCCGATACGAAAAAAATTCACTAACATGGAAAATGGACAAAAAATACAAGATTTGCTTTGGGAGATAGATAAAGAAACAAAAATATTAGCTCAATATAAACTGATAGATAAGATTTGGATACTTCAAAAGTATAAAATAGAATAGCAATTCACTATGCCATAAAAAATAATTAACCTCTTACATTATGGATATTTTTTCTAAAGAAATTATTATACCTATAACGGCAGCCATACTGGGCATTGCCGTTCCCTTGTTAATTGGAGTTATTCAGCGGATAGACGATAAATATGAATCTACCCGCCTGATACAACTCTTTATGAACGAAAGAAGCACAAAGCATTTTCTTGGCTTGCTCGCTATTACCATATTTTTACTGTTCTATCAATTGGTCGCTCCACCTAACTATTTTGATTTCGGAGTTCTTACAAAGTGCATAGATTATTCTGCCATTATTCTCGCGACAATATTCTGTGTACTGCTAACATTCAGTATATTTATGATTTTCAGGCTTATCTATATTTATAATGTGCCTGAAAAACTGCAAAAGCATCTAATCAAGAGGAACGATATTCCACGAAATACCAGAAAGGCATGGTTCGAACTTTTTATTGCCATGCTCAAACAGAACAACGTGGATGTATTGCGCGATTGTTTTCAAGAATTGTATAATTGGACCATGTCTTTACGTGAAGGAAGACAATGGACGGTAATGGAATATCCGCCGGAGTTATACGAAGGCATTATCTCTATCAATGAACAGCTGTGTATGCAACAAAAGGAGGCGGTTTCCATCAAAAACGGCAATGACATAGTCAATGTAATGCTTGATGGAGTGCAGTTCACCATAATGCATCAGAATACCTACCGTACAATCTGGACTTGTTTGAACCAGCAATTGTTTTACAAACGCAGTGAATGGATTATCAAATATTGGAATGCAGCCAATTCTCTTCTGCTTCTTCACCTTGCAGATTTCCAACTTAATGAGCGCATATATGTCTCCTATACCCCATCTGGACAAGCTGTTGCCGATAGTAAAATGGTTGAGCTAAGGCAAAAAGAGCGGAAAGAATTTAAGGAGTTCCATATCGCATTGGGGGGACTTTTGCTGTTTAGAAAGGAGCACGAACTTTTAAATCAAATATTGTATTACACTAATAGCCAACCACCTCATTATGTTCTGATTCCAGGATCGCTGGCTGAAATTATTCCACTGTATATGAACTTGCTCTCATTCAGCCCCGATTCAATGTACAAATACGAGCAAAAATATCCATTTTTTGGTCTTCAGGCTGGCGTACGCAACAATAGCATCATCAATGGCTGGATACAGAAATACTTGTATATCCTAATGTTACGTCTGGCAACACTTAACCGCACCTATGTTTACGAGGATTTTTATTCACTGCCGGCTCTTCCTGAATCCTTGTCCGAAAAGAACGAATGGCTGGAAAATGTTCCTATTATCCTGAAACAGATTGAGCAGAATTCCATTCCATTGGAAGACATCACAACAATACTGCCATTGGATCAGTCGCGCATATACAGGGCTAAACATAAGCTGAAGAATGCACTGGAGTCCCTTTCCAATTCGCTTACTTCAGCAATACAACATCAAAAAGTTACTCAACAGCTGTCTGAAGATGAAATTCAGGATTTTTACCAAATAGCATCAGATAGTATTGGCAGAGAAATGAAGTGGATTACAGAAGTATCTGTCATAACTGATGATGAGTACAAAAGCTGTAACAAGTTCAATTGTGTCGGAAGAATACGTCAGCTGATGCCGGCAGAGGCATTCTGTACGGATAAAACAATAGGATATGTCAATTTTAAGGAGTCTTTCAGTGCTGCTACACTATACTCTTTCAAAAACTGCTGGCTCCGAAGCTTCCAGTATCAGCCTAAAAGTGAATATAGGGTTTTTCCGGAAAATCTTGACAAAGTCTTCCAGACTTTAAGATTGACCGACAAACAGATAATCATCGGATTCCACTTCAACTGGTACAATGCTTATCCTCAGAATTTACGGAAGGAAAACGAGTATAAGTTCAAATCCCCTGACAACAGATTGTTGTATAGTCTGCCTGGAGATCATACAGTCGAATTTACAAATACTGTGATTATTCTCAACAAGTCAGACCTGCCCAAACTGAAATTACTTGATCCGCCTTCCACACTAAAGGACAAGTTTCATTTGAAATGTATCAATAAACAATACAAGTTATATGCCTCTGTAATCAAATTATCCGAAAACGAACCTCTTCTGAATGAATATATCAGTTCGGGAGCATACTTGGAAAAAGAATTGAAACAGATGGCATTGGTTTGTACAGAGCTGGACGCACAGATACTATGGAAGCAGAAAATACCTGTTGTCATGATTAAGGTGCTCGACCGCTTTATTGACAGCGGCAATGAAAATCTTTCCGAAATCCGTCCGTTCAATGCCGACTGATACATATTCGGATATCAGATTGACACTTCTGACTATTAGAAAGCCATCATAAAACATACAGGTTAAAATTTGGAAAAACAAAGAATTGGGAAGACCTCTATGTTCACAGCAAATGAAACACAACATTCATTAGGTCGTCTCATTTAGAAACACTATCTTTGCCGTAAGTCTATAAAATAACCATATGAGTAGAATCAAGATTAAAAACTTCGGTCCGTTGAAAGAAACAGCATCTGTAACGGACGGATGGATAGATATAAAGAAAGTAACCGTTTTTACGGGTAACCAGGGTAGCGGTAAAAGTACGGTTGCCAAACTGGTTTCCACCTTTACATGGATGGAGAAGGTCTTGACACGGGGTGATTTCAAGGAGAAAGAATTTACCGCCTCCAAGTTCAAGAACAAGTATTGCGGTTACCATCGTATTTCCAATTATTTCATAAAGGAACAGACTGAGATTTTCTACGAAGGGGATTCTTACAAGTTTACCTACACGAAGCAAGGCGAACTTGTCATGGAAAAGAATGAGAATGCATTGGACAGCTATGCCCTTCCTCAAATCATGTATGTTCCTGCCGAACGGAATTTCATCAGCATGGTCAACAAACCGGATCTGATTAAGGATTTGCCGGATGCCTTGCTAGGTTTTCTTACGGAATATGACAAAGCCAAACAACGCATTAAGAGTAGTCTGGAACTGCCTATCAATCATGCTCAACTGGAATATAACAAACAAAATGACATTGTTTATGTCAAAGGTGAGGACTATAAGGTGAAGTTGATGGAAGCGTCCAGCGGATTCCAATCCATCGTACCGCTTTATTTGGTTTCTTTACATTTGTCCGAATCTGTAAAAAGTCAGGCGAATAGTGCCCAGAAGATGAGCAGCGATGAAGCGAAACGCTTCGAAGCGGAAGTTGCGAATATATGGAACACACCGAACCTTACAGACGAGCAACGGAGGATTGCCCTTTCAGCCGTTTCTGCCAGATTCAACAAATCGGCATTTGTCAACATTGTAGAAGAACCGGAACAAAACCTTTATCCGGAATCGCAATGGATGATAATGAAACAGTTGCTGGCTTTTAACAATGCTTTGGAAACAAACCGTTTGGTGGTTACAACACATAGCCCATACCTTATTAATAGCCTGACCGTCGCTGTCAAAGCCGGTATGCTGTTGACTGTAGATAATCTTTCCTGTGAGGTACAAGAAAGGATAAATGCTATTTATCCCATAGAAGCTGCCATACACCCTGACGAAATCGCTATTTACGAGTTCAACGAGATAGAAGGGACGGTAACAGTACTGGACACATATCATGGGCTTCCTTCCGATGAGAACTTCCTCAACAGGATGCTGGAGAGAACAAACGAAGATTTTGCCGATTTATTGGAAATACAACAGGAATTATGATTGACTTCTTCCCGACACAACATATATCATCATCAAACAGACGCAAATTCGGTATATGCGACCGGCCGGCTCCTGCTGCTGAAAAAGCATATATTGCAGAAAAACAGGGTCAGGATTGGATTGCGGCGGTGGATAATTATCCTCAGGTAAAGGTGAATTTCGTACCGGTTGACCATTGCATTGAACTGCGCAGGGCGGACGGGAGTATGGACAACCGCTGCGACGGCTGCCTGTTTTATAGAGATACGATCATATTTGTAGAGTTGAAGCAAAGAAAAGGCAAGGGTAATCAATGGATAAAAGACGGCGAACAGCAGTTGCGTTCTACCATTGGTTATTTTGAACAACAGGAAGAGGCACGGAATTTTCCCATAAAAAAAGCCTACATAGCCAATAGTGAAAAACCTTTGTTCAGAACCGGTCAGGCAGTACGTATGGAACGCTTTTTCTCGGAAACAAACTATATACTGAGAATCGAGAACAGAATAAATATTGAATAATTGGTTGACCCTGCAGTGATTTTCGGCGAAAAACGGAACTCCGGTACGAAACTTGATGCCTACATTTGCACTGTTAACAAAATGTTTCACTTAAAACCTGTTGATTTATGGACTATATCCAAAAGATTAAGTTGCTGAACGAGTTGATGCTCAATGCAACACCGCAAAATGTAGATTTCACACCGCAAAACGGCAATTATTGTGTGGCACTGATAGCTACGCGGCCTGTTCACACTTGGGGATACCAAAAGCGTAACTTCAAGATTAAGGGACGGTTGGAAGAAGGCAAGACGGTCTCTGCCGATTTGATAGCGGAAAATGAAATGCTTTTTGGTGTGGAAAACCTGCCTTACGTGGCCCACGAGGGTGACCGTACCCCTATCTTCAAGATAATTCGTGCTTCCATTTTCTGTGCGTATGCGGGGTTGCAGCTTACAGACCTGCATCTGGGGATGCGGAAGATTGCCTGGTCAGATTATCCTTTCAAGAGACCGGATAAGGAAGAACAGGCAAAAGCGGAAATCAGATTTATGAAACGTCTGGCATCGGTAATGACTGTTCCGGATCATTGTGTGGTAGGACGTTCTGTGGTAACCCATCTCACTTCCACCCGTTTGCGGGATGTTATGCTGTACAACAAGGAGTACGAACCGTCCTTATATGGAAAGATAAAGGATTCAATAGAATCCTTATCTCCCTTTATTCCGGCAAAGGACCATGCCGATAATGTGGTTCCCGATGTATTTGTTTCGCAACAGGATTGGGAAAATCCTCGTGACACTTATGAACATCAGGTTATCATACTCAATGCCAAAAGCAAAAAGAAAGAACAGTTCTGGTGGGATTACCTGAAACTCAATATTTTCCTAAGCGATTTGGAGTATTATTTCGGCTACTATATTTTGATGAACCGTTGGCAGATTCCGATGATTCAGAGGTGGATTGCCGAGTATCGCGAAAAAGGTTTCTTCGAGTCCCAGCGTGCGAAGGATTATCTTCTGTTCTATTTGAAAGCCGGAGAAAAGACACCGGTTCGTGTTTTAAACTCACAGGGGGTGCAGGTTAAGATGAAGATGCCTTCAAGATAAGCCGGTAACATAATGTTTCTCATAGGGAAAAGCGGATTATGTATATTTCATAGGGACATTCATTAAATATTACAAAATCAGCCAACTAATTCATACACAAATTATTGCGAATTAGTTGGCTTTTTTGTATCTTTAGGTATTCCCCCGAAAATAAGGTTTGACGGCCAAAACGGGGGAAATATCCAAACTAATAAGATATGGCAAAGATAGTGAATATTTCAGAAATTCACCCTACTTTGGGTTTTACAGAATTTGATATTCTGGAAAAATACCGCAAGAGTTTTAATGAGAGTGAGCTTGGCAAGCTTCATTCAGTCTTTCCGTTTGAATGTATGGCAAAAGCCGCAGGCCTGTCGGCCCGGCGCCTGGGACGCAGGAACAGATTCAGTCCTTCCGCAAAGATCGCCCTTATGGTCCTGAAGGCATACACCGGATTCTCCGACAGGCAACTGGTGGAACATCTGAACGGGAACATACACTACCAGATTTTCTGTGGAATTATGATTCCCCCGTCCCTTCCCATAACCAACTTCAAGATAATCAGTGCCATCCGTAATGAGATAGCATCCCGCCTTGACATTGATTCTTTCCAGGAGCTCCTGGCTTCACACTGGAAACCTTATCTTGATAACCTTCACGTCTGCATGACCGATGCCACATGCTATGAAAGCCACATGCGTTTTCCTACGGACATGAAACTCCTTTGGGAAAGCCTCGAATGGCTCTACAGGCATATATGCCGGCATTGCAGGGAGCTGGGCATAAGGCGTCCGCGCAACAAATACAGGAATGTGGCGGAATCCTATCTGTCCTACTGCAAGAAAAGAAAGAGGAGAGCTTCAAGGACAAGAATGCTTAAGCGCCGTATGATCAAGCTTCTTGAAAAGCTCCTCAGTCAAAGGGATGGGATCCATAGCGAGTACGGTGCTTTACTCCGATATACCCAGGATTATCATAAGCGTCTTTCCATCATCAGAAAGGTGCTTGTACAAGAAAAGGAAATGTTTGAAGGGCGGAAAGTCAGTGACCGCATCGTCAGCATTGACCGTCATTATGTACGTCCCATCGTCAGAGGCAAGGAAACCAAGTCCGTCGAGTTTGGTGCAAAGGTCAATAATATACAGATAGACGGCATATCGTTCATAGAACACCTCTCGTTCAAGGCATTCAATGAGGGTATACGCTTGAAGGACTGTATCCGTATGCAGCAGAAGCTTATGAATGTAAGGGTAAGATGTGTGGCTGCCGATTCCATATATGCCAATAATGCCAACAGAAAGTTCTGTACAAAATATGGGATATCCACATCCTTTGTGCGCAAGGGAAGGGCGGCCAAAGATGAGCCTTTGAGGAAGGTGCTTAGAAGCGAACTCTCAAAAGAAAGGGCAACACGGCTTGAAGGAAGCTTCGGCACTCAAAAGCAACATTACTCGCTCTCAAGGATAAAGGCCGGAAACAGGAAGACGGAAATACTGTGGATTTTCTTTGGAATACATACGGCAAATGCCATACTGATGATAGAAAAAATCAGAAACAAAACAGCTAAAGCAGCATGATATGATTTTACTCACAGAATCAGAAGAGGTCATCAGACTTCTTCCGGAACGTCATGTCCTGTCGGATAGAATTATGTGAGAAAGCACGGAAAAATGGCAATAAGAATGGCATATGAAGTGGTCATGCCCTATCATCTTCATATGCCATCTTATTTTTTAGAGACATTTACTGAATATCCCTTCATAGGCATTTCTTTGCCGATAGAATGCATAATTGGCCTTTCCCTTTGTTTTTATGGTATATATTTATACTTTTGCCGTAAAAAATACCATCCGGTCGGTATTTTTTAGGGATATGGCGGAACAGGGATAGAATCCGGTTGCCGGAAGATGGAATAACAAAGACATAGAGGAACATCTCTGTTTTGAAATTCCACTTTCTGTTTGGGTTCCTCTATGCCGAACAAACCGACTAATCGGCTTATTTGAAGACAAATATAAGCAAAAAATAATATATGTATAAGAAAAAAAAGAAAAAGGCATCGTTGGCATTTATTTCATAAACTGGTATGTATGGTCATAAATGATTTAATGGTAATTGGGTAGGACATATTTAATTATACTAAAAATGAACGTGTTTTCACTCAAAAGACCTACTTTTGTATGATACTAAAAAACAAGGTTATGAAAGGAGTAAAAGGCTCAGAAACAAAAAGATTAATCAGGGAAGCTGCATACAAACAGTTTCTGACAAAAGATTACAACACGGTTCCCCTGAAGGAGATAGAAAAAAGTCTGAATTTATCAAGAGGATGTATGTCATATCATTATCCAAGCAAGCAAGAACTGTTTATTGATGTGATTGATTTTTACATTTTTCACAAACAAGATGCCAAAAATAAGTTCAAGGACATTTCTCACACCTCTCTGCTTGAATTTATTGATTATTACATAAAGAAGGTGGAGGAAACGATGAATGCAATGAGGATCTATCTCATAGAAAAAGAGAAGACCAATATTACACGTGCATATCTTAACTTGATTTTGCAGGCAGAATATTTCTATCCGGGATTTAACGAGGCTTTCAACGAAATAACAAATAAGGAGATTAAATTATGGGAAAGAATATTTGTGAAGGCTGTTGAAACAAAAGAAATAAGATCCGATGTTAATCCTTCTACATTGGCTTTGACATTTCGAATCCTGCTGTTTGGAAAATGTTTTCAGGATGCATTGGTGAATGGATTGCGAATAGAAGAACTGAAAGTAGTTCTTTATAATCAATATGAACTAATTAAAAATTGAACTAATGAAGAAAGATGTTTTTATTACTGGGCTTGCAAGCTTCTTTCCGAACTCTCCTGTTTCCAATGATGAAATGGAAGAGTTCTTGGGACTCATTTCTGGAAAACATTCCAAAGTGCAACGGATAGTTTTAAAGCAAAATGGAATTAAACGGCGATACTATGCCTTAAACAAAAATCAAGAAATCACACATACAAATGCAGAAATGGCGATGCTGGCTATACGTAAGTTGCTGGCATTGACCAATAAGAGCCAAAAGGACATTGAGTTGCTTGCTTGTGCTACTGCGACCCCTGATCAGATTCTGCCTTCTCATGCGTCTATGGTACATGGGCTTTGGGAAGAACCTGTTGAAATATTCTCTTCTGCTGGAGTTTGTCTGTCTTGTCTGCAAGCTCTGAAAATAGCTTATTTGAGCATAGCTGCATCAGAAAAACAGAATGCAATATGCAGCACATCTGAATTGGTGTCAGCAATGCTTTTATCCAAAAACTTCGATATCGAATATGAAAGATGCTGCAATTTGGGCACCAATCCATATATGGCTTTGGAAAAGGACTTCCTGCGCTTTATGTTAAGCGATGGTGCGAGTTGTGCATTATTGGAAAATCATCCGGGAGAAAAGGGCGTATCTTTAAAGATTGAATGGATAGAAATGGATTCATATGCCAATGAAACCCCTACCTGTATGTTTGCCGGAGCTGTCCGGAGGGAGGACGGTGAACTGAAAAGCTGGAAATCTTTTGAAAGTCAGGAATTGGTCGATGAGTCCCTTATGGTTATTAAACAGGACATTAAACTTTTAGGGACGAAGTTGATGCCGTTATGGATTAGACATATTAAATCATGTCTGAATAAACATGGCATGACTCCTGACGATGTGGATTATGTAATACCTCACTCTTCGTCAATGGTTATTTATGGTAATCTCATTGAAGCGATGAAAAACGAGAGTTTTGAATTGTACAAACGAGAGTGGTTTACCAATCTTACCTGGGTGGGAAATATCGGATCGTCAGCAATACTGGCTGCCTTGGATGAGTTCTGTTCTACCCGTAAACTCAAATCCGGTGAAAAAATACTGCTGCTTGTCCCTGAAAGCGGACGCTTTTCTTATGGAACAGTGCTATTAAGTGTCGTATAAATTTGGAAATAAACGATAAATAACGTATTTTTGCGCTGTTAAAACGACATAGTATAGTATCATATATCATCTTCCAAACGAAAAGTGGAAAATTTCAAAGAGACAAGATGGAATATGACAGCTTGCGCTATATTAAAATATATAGCACAGGTGCGTCACTTCGTCTCTAGGTATTCCACTACCATGTTTGGATGTTGATTGCGTCTGTGCTATTTTTTTATAATATAGGCAGTAGGATGGACCCGAATTTGAAACAGCGGATTATAGAGGAGGCATACAGGTTATTCATCACAAAAGGAATGAAGCAGACCTCATTCTGTGATGTGGCTGTTGCCGTGCATAAATCCAAAGGGGCTGTCATACACTACTTTCCTTCCAAAAAGAAACTGATTGATGCGGTTGTCAGAATGCGTTTTTTCCCCGACTCGCAGATTTCTTGTGAAATGTATTCTTTGGCTGACAAGGATTGGAATGAGTTTTTAAGGCAATACAGGAATCCGATAGAACGGGTGATAAACAGTTTTCCCGAACATCTGAATGGCAATCTCCTGATATGTTATATGCAGTTTGTTTCCTCCGCCCATGAATATATGGACGAATTTCCACAAATGTATCAGCAACTTCTTGTCCGGGAACAGGACTTTCTTTCCAATGTGGCTTATGGTCATAAAATAAGTTTGAAGGATGCCAAGGCGTTCAGCAGACAGGCATTGAACACTTCTATTGGTAAGACTTTCTTGGGGATGTTCTCAGAAATTTAGGTCCGCATTCCTTTCCTTTTCTTCCCTTTCAGTTCATTCCGTTGTCTTTTAGACTGATAAATGATAAAACTTTACTTGCTGGAACCTGTTTTTTTTCATTATTCTTGGAAAAGGCTTATCTTTGCAAAATAAACCGACTGGTCGGTTTATTTTGCAAAGAATTTTAATAGAATATAATGAATTAAAAAGTGAATAATTGGAAAGTAGGAATAAATTGTTGAAATCTTTGCGCCTGCAACCGCTTCTTGCCAAAATAGCGGTAGGATATATGGCCAAGATTGTAGTTATAAGTGGTATTGCTTACGTTGGCATCTGCGAATGGAAAGAGACTAAGGCCAGGGAAATGGAAGTACGGATGATTAACCGGAAAAAGCATGAGATAAATGATATATATGTGAAAATGCTCAGGCTTTCTTTCTTCTGTGAAACCTTTATGGAGTGGAGTGAGCAGGATTTTTTATTATTTCAGAAACAGAGACGGCACATTGACAGCCTGTTGTGTAGCTTGAGGTACTCCTCTTCCGGCTCACATACAGACAGCATCCGTAATTTGTGGAGAGCCAAGGAGCGGTATATGCGGGAAATCATATATTGGGTACACAGGCAGGAGGAAGCCGACCGGGAAATTGCAGCGCAAATTCCGGCCATTGCCAAACAGAGTGAACGGGAAAATGCCCCCAAAGGGGGATTCCTGAAGAGGTTGTTCGCAAAACGCCACAAGGCGGATACTCCTTCTGCCGCCTCCATGCTTCATGAACTTAACCGGAGCGTGGTTGGCAGACAGCAGGCGTATGCCCGGAAGCTGGCAGAACGGACGGACAGCTTGGATAGGATGAACAGAAGGCTGAACGTGCAGTTGCGGCAGATGATTGAGAATATGGATGGAACGGTACAAGCGGAATTGAAGAGACAGGAAGAAGAAGTTGCGGAAGCCGGGAAACGGTCATTTGCCACGGTCATCGGTCTGACGGCATTCATGGTTTTGCTGCTGATATGGTCCTATATGGTGATACACCGGGACATGATGCGTATAAACCGTTATAAAAAAAGGCTGGAAGGCACAGTCCGTCAGTTGGAGCAGACCGTTCTTGAAAACGAGGAACTGATTGAGGCAAGAAAGAAAATCATGCTGGCCGTAACCCATGACTTGCGTGCGCCGCTTGCTTCTATCAGCAGCTATGCGGAATTGCTTTCCACGGAAAGAGAAGTGTCGAAGTGCAGGGAATACAGCCGGAACATACGGCAGGTGGCGAGACACATGTCTTCCATGCTGAATTCCCTGTTGGGATTTTTCCGGTTGGAGAGTGGCGGGGAAAAGGCCGTTCCTGTCCCGTTCAGGTTATGTTCCGTCACCGAGATTTTGGAAACGGATTTTATGCCGCTGGCGGCAGGAAAAAACCTTTTGCTGAACGTGCTGAGTGCCGGAGATGCGGTTGTTATAGGAGATAGGGACAGGATAATACAGATAGGAAGCAACTTGTTGTCCAATGCAATCAAGTTTACGGAGCGGGGAAGTGTAACGGTTCGCACACAATTTGACCAGGGCGTATTGACGCTTATCGTGGAAGATACCGGCACCGGAATGGACGATGAGGAGCAGACACGCATTTTCACTGCATTCGAGAGGCTTCCCAATGCGATTGCGGAAGAAGGGGTCGGACTGGGACTTTCAATAGTAAAAGGTCTGGTCGGATTGTTGGACGGCAGGATTGAAGTGGCAAGCCGGAAAGGGGTGGGCAGCCGGTTCACTGTCTGTCTTCCTTTGGCTGTGGCAGAGGAAGCGACGGCGGAGAGCGGCAGGAGCCGGATTTCCGTACGGTCCTATACGGTACTGGTATTGGACAATGACACCGTTTTGCTGGCGGCAATCAGGGAAATGTTTGCGTATCACGGGGTGGCTTGCACGGTATGTGAGAACACGCGTGATCTGATGGAGCATGTCCGCAGCCGTAGTTATGACCTTTTGATTACGGATTTGAAAATGCCCCGGACAAACGGATTCGAGGTGTTGAAGCTCCTGCGCATGGCCAATGTGGGAAATTCACGGAGCATTCCGGTTATCGCGAGTACCGCATCGGGAAACTGCGATACGGGGGATTTGTATGCGGCAGGGTTTTCGGGCTGTTTGAAAAAGCCGTTTTCCGCCGAAGAACTTTTGCAGGTATGTACGGAATGTCTGGGAAGTGAAAGGCAGTCTGAACAAATAGACCTCGATGCCCTGCTGAAATATGGGAACAGGAGGAAGATGCTGGATACCCTGATTCGGGAGACCAGGAAGGATATGGAGGCTATGGCTGAATGTGCAGAAAAGAATGATCATGAGGCACTGAAAGAATGGATACATCATCTGACAGGCTCATGGGAGATCATTCATGCCGGCAAGCCGCTGCGTGAGTTGTTCGCACTGCTTCAGGATTCGGGAGAGTTTTCTGTGGACGAGTTCGGGCGGACTGTACAGCAGGTATTGGAAAAAGGAAAAGAAATAATATGTTTGGCACAACAGGCTAAGAAAGCTTATGAGAGTAATTGTTGTTGAGGACAATGTCTTGTTCTGTAATTATATCTGCAATTTTTTGCAGAAGGCGGATTTGGATACTGTAAGGACTTACAGGCTGGCACAGGCTAAGAAGGTCATTGGGACATCCGTCCGTGAGGATGACATCGTATTGGCGGATTTAAGATTGCCTGACGGGGAAAGTACCACGCTGTTGCAGTGGATGAGGGAGAACGGCTATATGCACCCGTTCATCATGATGACTAATTATGAAGAGATACATTCTGCGGTTCATACCATGAAGCTGGGTGCGGAAGATTATATCCTCAAACCGCTGGTTGAAACCAGGCTGCTGCCCGTAATCAAAAAAATAAGGACGGTGAACGAGGCTTTCACCAAGGTAATCTATGAACGCAAAAGCACCCCTTTTTGCGAGTTGAACCGGTACATTCACATGGTAGCGCCGACGGATATGACGGTACTGATATTGGGAAGCACCGGAACGGGAAAGGAACACCTGGCAAAAAAGATTCACAGGCAGAGCCTCAGATCCGGCAAGCCGTATGTAACGGTCGATTGCGGCAGTTTGTCCAAAGAGCTGGCACCTTCCGCCTTTTTCGGCCATGTCAAGGGGGCGTTTACCGGAGCCACAGAGGAAAAGGCAGGATATTTTCAGGAAGCGCAGGGAGGCACCCTGTTCATGGATGAGGTGGAGAACCTTTCGATAGAAACGCAGCGGATGCTGTTGCGTGCCATGGAGGAACGGCGATATCGTCCGGTAGGCGGACAACGGGACAGGCTGATGGATGTGCGCATCATTGCGGCCACCAATGAGGATTTGCAGGAGGCTGTTGCGGAAAAGCGTTTCCGGAAGGACCTGCTTTATCGCTTTCAGGATTTTACCATCACCGTACCTGCATTGCATAATTGCCTGGAGGATATACTGCCTTTGGCGGATTTTTTCCGGGAGCAATCTTGCGGGTTGCTCCGGAAAGAGGTCTTGGATTTTGACGAACCGGCAAAGAAGATGCTGCTGGGATACAGTTGGCCGGGAAATGTACGGGAACTGAAGCAGGTCATTCATGCGGCGGTATTGATATGCAAAGGAAAACTGATTACCCCCAATTCCTTACGGCTCCAATATACGGGAGAGTCCGTTTCTGACCCCATGGGGAAAGAGAAGATAGACAAGTGTTTGCAGAAAGATGAAAGAAGAAACATAGAACAGATCAAGACGGCTCTTTCCATCTCTAAAGGGAACCTGACACAGGCAGCGGCCTTGTTGGGAATCAGCCGCCCGACCCTTTACAAGAGAATGAGCCTGCACGGAATTTCCAGATAGGTTTGTTTGCGATACAGTTTTCCCCCTCATCAAAGGAAAATCGAATTTGTCTTGCCGGCCGCATTTGCCGAATCTTTTCGTGGAAATTTTCCTTGCGGCTTCGCCGTGGAAAATTTTCACGAAAAAGAATGCGGCGGCAATCCAGATTCGATTTGAAAAACGATTACAGGGGCAAACTGCGACCGACGTGACGCATGGATAAAGGATATGGGCTGCTTGAAGAGGCCGTGTTTCATAATCCATGAAATTCCACATATCCAGCCGGAATACAGGTCTTATGAAAGTCTTGCTGTAAAAAAGCGGAAGGCATGAGAAGACAGGGGGCTTCAGCTCCCTCTGTTCTGCATGGTTTTCTTTCCTGTCCGCCTGCTCTTTTTCTGGTGTCGGATGCGCAGGCTTTTTCCCTTCTGCCTCACGTATCTTCTCTCTTTCCGTTCATTCACTTCCCCTCTTCTCCGTTCACGGTTTAGCCGTTGGAAACAGTCGTGTTTATGACATCTGATGACATTTGATGACATCTGATGACACCTTTTTGAAAATCAGCATATTATTTGGAAATACCCCATACCTTTGAAGCGTCAAAGCAATTCATTAACCCCTAAAAGAAAAGGTATGGCACAAGAAAAGACCCCGAACGAAAAGCCCAAACGGACTCGGAAGCCGAAGGCCGGAAGTGATGCTCTCCCGGTGGAACAGATTACGGAATTGATGCTGGTTCATAACAAGAACGATCCGAAATTCGGAGTACAGGCTGTCAGTGAAATTGACAAGGACGGAAAAGCGAAGACGGTTCCGGCGGACGAGAAGAATGAAAACTCATTCCTGAAATTCGACAAGAATTCGAGTATTCTCGAAAACTTCATCAAGAATTTTTGGAGCCAGCTCAAGGAACCTACCCATTTCCGCCTGCTCCGCATGACCTACCACGACTACAAGGTGAACAAGCAGGCCATCAGGGATTTGTCGGAGGGAAAGCAGACGGATGCGGTGAAAGAGTTCCTCAAACGCTACGAAATCCGTCCGAGAGAAAACAAGAAGGAACAAAGTGTAAACCAAAAAGAAACAACAGCTATGGCAGACAAAGAGACACAACCGCAGGAACCCCTGCAACAGAGCGAAGTACAGCAGGCGGCACAGCAACAGCAGCAGCCCCAGGCTCAACAGGCAGCGCAGGAGTCGCAAGGACCGCGTTACCGGTATAATGAGAACATGGTCAACTGGGAGGAGTTGGAAAAGGTCGGAATCTCAAAGGCTTCGCTGGAACAGCAGGGACTCCTTGATTCCATGCTGAAGGGCTACAAGACCAACAAACTGGTGCCCCTGACCATCCATCTTTCCGGTTTGCTGACAGCCAAACTGGATGCAAGGCTCTCACTCATCCCGCAACAGGACGGACAGGTGGGACTTGCCATTCACGGCATACGCAAGGAACCGCAGTTGGAACGTCCTTATTTCGGGTTTAACTTTAACGAGGAGGACAAGAAGAACCTGCGTGAGACCGGCAACATGGGGCGTGTGGCGGAACTCAATCTGCGCGGAAGTGAATATACCCCCTGTCTGATTTCCATCGACAAGAGCACCAACGAGCTGGTTGCCGTCCGTCAGGAGCACGTTTACATCCCGCAGGAAGTGAGCGGGGTCAAACTTACCGCAGAGGAAATCAGGCTGCTGAAGGAGGGACAGCCTGTCAAAGTGGAGGGCATGACTTCCAAAGCGGGCAAGGAATTCGATGCCACACTCCAGTACAGTGCCGAGCGCAGGGGACTGGAATTCATCTTTCCGAAAAACCAGATTTTCAACGAACGTTCCATCGGAGGCGTGCCTCTCTCGCCCACCCAGATAAAAATGCTCAGCGAAGGACATACCATTCTGGTGGAAGACATGAAGTTCAGGAACAGGAATGACACCTTCTCGTCCTTTGTAACGATAGACAAGGTAACGGGGCGCCCGAACTACACGCGGCACAATCCGGAAACCGGAGAGATTTATATTCCAAAGGAAATCTGCAACGTGCAGCTGACTGCCGAAGACAGGGAAACCCTGCGCAAGGGACAGCCGGTCTATCTGGAAAACATGATCGGGCGCAACGGGGAGGAATTCTCCTCGTTCGTCAAGCTGGATATGAATACCGGCAGGACGATGTATTCACGCACGCCGAACGGATTCAACGAGCAGCAGGCACCGCGTATTCCGGCGGAGGTTTACGGGCACGTGTTCACGGCACAGGAAAAAGCGAACCTCCAGGATGGCAAGACTTTGCTTGTCGAAGGGCTGAAAAACAACGGGCAGACCTTCAGTTCCTACCTGAAAGTCAATCCCTATTCCGGGCAGTTGCAGTATTTTCAGGAAAATCCGGACATCCGCAGGGACACTTCCCGCCGTGCCACACAGACGGAAACCGCACAGGGACAGCAGCAGGAGCAGAAGAAGGGTGCATCGCAGGCGGTATAGACCTGCTCGGAGAGAAACAGAATCAATCATACAAACCTAAAAAAAACGAATCGTATGAATACGGATCAGAATACCCGTCATATTTATAAGACGGAAGATATCGACTGGGACGGTCTGAAGGCCGCAGGTATCAGTAAGAAACAACTGGAAGCGGAAGGCAACATGGAACTGTTGCTGCAAGGAAAGGAAACGGGCATCGTTCCGCTGAAACTCCATATTTCGGTCCTCAGCCTGACAATGGATGCCACGCTGAAGCTGGTACCCGACGGCAACGGCAGGCCGGTTATGGAAATAAACGGTCTCCGTCAGAAGGAGGAGGCGGCAGTTTGACCGGGAAACAATAAGTATAACTCACGTTCCGTGCCGTTCCTGACGGTACGGAACATCAAAAGGAAAAAGAATATGATAGCGATAGTGACTGACAAGCCCAATGTGGGCAGAGAGATAGCAAGGGTTTTGGGAGCTGACAGAAAAGAGAACGGATATATGAGCGGAAACGGATACATGGTAACATGGACATACGGCAACATGCTTTCCCTGGCGATGCCGAAAGATACCGGTACGGCATGGGTGGAGCGGGAGAACTTCCCCCTGCTGCCGCCTCCTTTTCTGACGGTACGGCATGTAAAGACGGACACGGGATGGAATCCCGACATCAATGCGGTGCTCCAGTTGAAGGTGATAGCCGGGGTGTTCGATGCGTGTGACACCATTGTTGCGGCAACCGACGCTTCCCGCGAGGGGGAAATGCTGTTCCGGTATCTTTATCGTTTTTTGGGATGCAGGAAACCTTGCCTCCGCCTGTGGATCTCCTCCTTGACGGACGAAGCCATTGCCAAAGGAATGGAAAACCTTCGTCCTTGCAGCCTGTTCGACAACTTGTTTTTGGCGGCAGACAGCCGCAACAAGGCCGACTGGCTTCTTGGAGTCAATTCGAGCTATGCCGTCTGCAAGGCGGTCGGTTTCGGGAACAACTCGCTTGGAAGGGTACAGACCCCTGTATTGGCAGCGATAAGCGGACGGTACAGGGAAAGGGAAAATCACATTCCCGCAGACAGCTGGCCCGTATTCGTCAGCCTCTGCAAGAACGGGAAGATAATAAAGATGCGGCATGTGGAAGATTTCTGCAACCGCCGGGATGCCCTGGAACTTTACGAGGACTGCAAGGCGGCAGGATATGCCCGTATCACGGCAGTCAGCAGCCGGACTGAGGAAATCACCGCACCTGCCCTTTATAACCTGACCGGGCTTCAGAAGGATGCGAACCGTTACCATAACCTGACAGCCATACGGGTGCAGGAAATTACCCAAAGCCTGTACGAGAAAAAACTGATCTCCTGCCCGCGCACTTCCAGCCGTCTGCTGCCCGGAGACATGTATGACATGTTGCCTCCGGTTATGGAAAAGCTGCTGTCCGGCAAGGAATTCCGCCAATATGCCGGTATGATCGACCTTGCTGCAAGGAAAGGCGTAACCGGAAATCAGGACACGGCGGAGCATCATGCCATTGTCATCACCGGCATACAGCCGGGGGAACTGGACAGGGAGGAAAGGCTGGTTTACACCCTTGTTGTCGGCAGGATGCTTGAAACGTTCATGCCGCCCTGCAAGGTGGAATATACGACGGTTGAAGCGGTCTGTGCCGCACGCAAGTTCCGAATCCGTACATACCGTATTCTGGAAACGGGGTGGCTCGGTATCTTTCAGAGGGAACGGCTTGTCGCGGAAGACAACGACCTCTGTCCCGTACCCCCTGAACTTTTTCGGGAGGAGAAACTGCCGGTAACGGGATGCAGTCTTATACACAGGAAATCGCTGCCCGCTGCCCCTTATACGGATGAGGAACTGGCAGACTATATGGACAAGACCGGTCTGGGAACCGCATCCACGCGCACGAATATCATCCGTACGCTTCTGGAGCGTAAATATATCCGGTATTCGGGCAAATACATTATCCCGACCCCGAAAGGTCTTCTTTTATATGAAACGGTACGCGGAATGAAAGTGGCTGACTCCTCCCTCACCTCCGGCTGGGAAGCGGAGCTAGCACGGATTGAACGGGGAGAACTCACACAGAAAGAATTCCTGGATGGTGTATTGGAAACGGTAAATGAGGTTACCGGTGAGATTTTCCGGAAACTTTCGGAAGATGAACGGCCGCATGGTTCCATATAGACGGCTGGGCGGAAGGTACGGAACAGAAGAGGTGCAGACTGGGGTCTGTGCCTCTTTTTTTATATATGTACAAGATACGTTTTTCCGCTTTTAAGCGGCAAAGGTCTTGGATTGCCTCGTTTTTGCCGCAAGGCGGCCCCTTTCAGGGGCTGGTCGGCTAAAAGAAAATCATCCTCGCTTCGCTGCGGTATTTTCTTTTGCCAAGCCTTGCGCAAAAAGGCAATCCAAGGGCCGGAGGCCTATAAAATCGGGAAAACATATCCCGATGGGATTATTCATTCTTAAAAATTTAAAGACATGAAACTGAAATTCATCGAAAACATCTGCAGGCAAGTGGTCGCACTGGTTCTGCTTACGGGAATATGCCTGCTTTACTGCAAGGGCGTCATTCCCGTGTATCTGTCTGTCCTGTTCCTTATGTCCGGAACACTGGTCCGTCTCGCCTTCAGGACATTCACCTTTGTCTTGAAAACAATCCTTGTCCTGATTGTCATGGGCATGCTTGTATAACCATCAAATGCAGAAGATATGAGAACTTACACATTTACATCCTCGGCTCCGGTCATGCCGGCTGCATGGCCTGCCACAAACCGGACAACACCTGTCAAAAGACAGCCTCCCTGTACGACAGACGGGCCCAGACGTATCGGCTACTATCTGGAACCGTTGAAAGGCATCGCCTCGAATCCGGACAGGCAGAGAATCCTGAAGGATTTTTTCAAGGAAACTTATGTATAACATTTTAAATTTTACCATTATGTTTTTTCAAGCAATCAACCAAATGATTACGACAGGCACAGACCTGAGTATCAACATCAGACGGGTAAACGACAATCTGACGGTAGCCGTCGTTCCCAGACGGTCGGGAGTAAAGGCCGGAGAACGCATTGTCCCGCTCATCCTGAACGGTACGCCGGAAGAACTGGATGCAGGATTCCTGCAGGCTGTCGGTGCACCCGTACAGAAAGCGCAAGGTATCCTTACCAACCTGGAATCGTTCGAGAAGCAGGCAGAGCAGGCGGTTTCACAAAGCAAAACCTCCAAGCCTACGGTGGAAAAGGAGTCCAAGGAAGCCCGTGAAAAACGGGAAAAGATGGAAAAACTGTTGAAGAAAGCTGAGGATGCCACGGCAGGAAAGCATTATTCCGAAGCATTGACCTGGTTCAGGCAGGCTAAGGTACTGGCACAGCCGGACAAACAGGCGGACATTGACAAAAAAATGGCGGAAGTGCAGAAGAAGGCATCCGAGGGAAGTCTGTTCGACATGGTACAGCCGCCGGTAACTGCTCCACAGCCATCCTTGCAGCAATCGGCTCCACAATCGATGGCAGCCCCGACGCCACAATACCGGAGCGGAGAGCAAGTTCCGATGTTCATGCCCGAACAGCCTGCCCCGGCTCCGCAACCCGTTGCACAGCCGCAAGTCCAGCCCGTACAATATAGGCAACCTGCACCGCAACCGGTTCCTCAGCAGGCTGCTCCACAACCGCAAGACATCCAGTTCCATCAACCGGTACAGGTGCCGCAACCGCAATTGGCGGACAATCGCTGGATGCAACAACCGGCTCCGTCACAGTATGCAACGGTGCAGGAGGCTGCAATGTATAACTTCGACAAGGATTACGAGGATGACCGGGAGCTGCTCAGGGAGGACCCTTATGCGGAATATCCGGACTTTCCGAAGGAATGCCGCATGACGGATATGGCACAAATGGATATGGTATATTGTTAAACCCTATAAAAGAAAAATAATATGGCACTTGAAATCAAAGGATTGCAGAGAGTATTCAAATTCAAGAAGGACTCTATGGAGCTCGTGTTGGATGATCCGAACAGCGAACTGTCCGTAAACGAGGTGATGGACTTCTATTCCATGACCTACCCTGAACTGACCACGGCAACGGTATATGGTCCTGAGTGGGAGGACGACAAGGCGGTTTACCGCTTCAAGACAACCATCGGAGTGAAAGGGTAAGCGGTATGAACAAGAAAAAAAAGGATAAGGAAACATGCAGACAGCTTTCAGAACAAGCCAAGGATGGACTGGCACGGCTGATTATTCTCTCAGTAAGTTCGTCCCACATCCGAAGGGGAACCTCGGAACGGAAAAGAAGGATACTTCCGCCACCGGGAAGCACAATGCTTTTCTGACCGGTAGAATCACACCCCTTGCACCGGATTATTGGCATCAGGATATGGATAATGATTCTCCGATCAATCTCACGACTCCGGAAAATTTTGACTATCTCTACCGGTCGGCATCAAGATATGCGGAACTTATGGGCATAAAACTCCCTTTCCGATACAGGAAAGGGGGGTGCCCCCGCCTGAATATTACCGAGTTGTACAGAGTTATGGAAGAGTGTGTACCGGAGTGTATCAATCTGGAAAAGAAAAGCGGAAGGCTGCATTTCTGTCTGTTCCGCCATCACGACTGGCCGGAACCTGCTTTGTTCTGGATTCCGGTTGATTTTACGGAACGGCTTCCGGCACCATTGAAGGACATTGTCAGGGAGTTCATCCGGCAATTTGTCCGGCATCACGGGCTGTACGATGTTACCGAGACATTTTATTATGACTTTGCCATAGAAGAGCTGGAAGACTGGGGAAACCGGGATTCCGATGCTTCCCCGAAGGAAATCAGGGCGAACAGACGGCTGGCGGATTCCTATCAGTCTGGAAAACGGATGAAAGCACTCAGACGGATGTCGGGCAAACCGTTCTGCAAGTCTTTGGAAGAGGCTGTGCGGAATTACCGGACAAAAAAGGAAAAAGAGCTGAAGCTGTTGGAACTGATAGAGGACGGCATGGCATTGATTACTCCGGAAAGCCCGGTCCTGACAGGCTACCAGTACGATTGGGCTTATGAAGAGGAATGCGATTTTCCCCCGGTGGGAATGGAAAGCCAGGTCATGCTGGTCTATTCTACTGGTGATACACTGGCGGAGTGTGTCAAGGAGTATATGAATTCGGACTACCGGGAGGTCTATGCCCTTACTCCGGTCACTTACAAGCTACTGACACCGGAAACAGACTGTCTTTTTCAGATGGATGACTATCCGGAAAGGCTTTCCAGATGGTTGGTGCGTTTTACAGACTATATTGATGACAACTTTTAAAACGAATGAAATGAATGAACTGACTAAGAAACTTCAACAGGTGATGGTTCCCAAAGCGGCACTGATTGCTTACGAATACAGTGATGGCCGCTATGGACACGGGACATATTATCTCGAACTGCATCCGATCAACGACAGAGGCCGGATGGAGGCTGCCGTCCCCGTTACGTATGAATTTATGGACTCCCTTGTGGAATACTATACGGATAACCGGCAGGATGTACCGCATGGGAAAATCCCCGCCAATATGCTGTGGTGCGATACACGCAAGGGACACGAGAGGTACATCTGGTACAATCCTCCGGGAAAACGGCAGATGTTCTTTTCCGAAAGGCTGAATATTCCGGACGGGACATTCCATGTACCCGGTGTCATTTACAGGGTTTCCGGTGACAGACTGGAAATTTTTGCCTATAAGGGAGAAGCACCGGCAGAAGACAGCCCGCTTTTCCTTGCCCCGTTTTTCAATGTAACGGGAAGCAGTGTCTGTCTGGGAAATGCCTCGTTGACTCCTCCGGAAAACATGACTTTCTCAAAACTCCTTGAGCATTGGGAAAAACGCTTCTGGCTCAGTGAATTTTCCCATTTGGGAGGAAGCAGGAACCCCACCGAAAGCAATCTGGTTTCGGTGACGGAAAAGGCACGGACCAATCCGTTTGACTATAACGAATTGAAACCTATGGACAGACAACTTAAAGACTTATTGGTATGAAAAAGATTCATTATACAGACAGATACCTGCTCAATCCCCACCATCCCGTAACCGTTTTCGTAATCGGTGCGGGCGGAACCGGATCGCAGGTGGCCACCAATCTGGCAAGAATGAGTATCGCATTGCAGGCACTCGGACATCCGGGCCTGCACGTGACGGTTTTTGACCCCGATACTGTCACGGAAGCGAATATCGGACGCCAGTTGTTCAGCGAATCCGAGCTCGGACTGAACAAGGCGGTGGCACTTGTAACCCGTATCAACCGCTTTTTCGGCTTTTCATGGGAGGCAAAAAGGCAATGCTATCCGTCAGGAACATCAGATTCCGTTTTGGCGAATATCATCATCACCTGCACGGATACCACCCGTTCACGGACCGGTCTGTGGCGTTTTTTGAAAAAGCATAGGGAACGTTCATACGATGACGAGAAATCACCGATATACTGGATGGATTTCGGCAATGCTCAGACCACCGGACAAGTACTGATAGGAAATGTCAAAAGCAAGATACCGCAGCCCTCCTCCATTGAATACCTGCCTATACCCAAGATGAACGTCATAACGGAGGAAGTCCCTTATTCCACCATCAGGGAGAAGGATTCGGGACCGAGCTGCTCGCTGACGGAGGCATTGCAAAAGCAGGATCTCTTCATCAATTCCATGTTGGCACAAATCGGATGCGACGTCCTGTGGCGCATGCTCAGGGAAGGAAGAACGTTCTACCGGGGAGCCTATCTCAATCTTGACACGTTACGGGTAAACCCCATCCCGGTATAGAACACAAACGTCAGTTTCTCCTGATACATAAAACGATGTATAGGAGAAACTGACGTTTTGGAACACTCCTGCCATGCGGTTTAATATTTCAGCCGTACGGCATTTGCCACTCCCTTTTCCGTCATGACCAGCTCATACCGGTCCAACTTTTCATAAAGTTTGCCCAATGTCTTGCATCCATATCTCCTGACCTTGAATTTGGGCATCATTTTTTTCAATGCACCGCCGATCAGTGAAAGGGAAACCTCTTCTTTGCCGTCAGCCGCCTGCTCAAAAGCCTTGTCGAAATACTCCATATCCCTTCGGATAAAAAATTCGGGAGTGTTCTCCTCTGCCTTGCTTTCCTTCCGGTCGGCATACAGGAATACGGAACAGGACCGTACCAATGACACCGGGGTCTTTCCTTCCCCATATCCCAGCACTTTCACCCCGGCTTCCCGTATCCGTTGGGCAAGCAGGCTGTAATCACCGTCACTGGCCACCAGGCAGAAACAGTCCACCTGCCCGTCCCGAAGAATATCCATCGCATCTATGACCAGTGCAATGTCCGTCGTGTTCTTTCCGGGAACATGGGAGGAAGCTTGTACAAGCCTGAATCCATGCTCCCTGGCACTTTCCTTCCATGCGGAAAGCGCTTTCCTCGTCCAGTCTCCATAAATTCGTCTCACAACGGCATCCCCGTAACGGGAAACAAAGCCCATTATATCTTCCATCCTCTCAAAGGATGCGTTATCCCCGTCAATAAGGACTGCAACGGTATATCTTGAATTGGCATTTGTCTTCATAACAACTGTTTATGAAACAAAGTTAGCATAACTTTCCCATGTTGGTATTCCCGCCCTTATCTTTTTTCCCACGTTTCTGTAAAAACTCCTGTATTTCCGAGCTTCTGTAGAAGTTTTTCCCGTTATCGTCCGTCTGGTAATAACGGATCAGCCCTTTTTCCCTGTAACGGGCGACTGTCCGCAATGACACGTTTAGCAGTTTGGCAATGTCATAGTTGTCCAAAAGCTCGTCTCCGTTCAGGCAGTCCTTCACGCGTCCCATCCTGTCCAGTTTCTTTTCTATACGGTCAAAACCTTCCACTATGGTCATTATCATTTTTTCAAGCACTTCATTGTCTATATACATCATGGCAATTTTCTCCTGTCTTTTTAAAGGTTATTACTGGAATACCCTTTTCTTGTGCGCACTTTCAAGAGTATATGCCATGTTCAGTGAAAAATGTATGCCACATTATCCGTTTATATTGGATAAGAAATTGTATAACACTGCAAATCAATAAAATACAGATATAAAAATAGTATAGGGGAAATTGAAATGTAAAAATTCGAGGTGTAAAATTGTAAAATCCGAATGTAAACTTTACAATTTACAGGTCGTCAGACCTTCTCCAGATCAGGACTGATAGATGGCGTTTCCATACCAGGCGTTTTACTTTTGCCGGCGAAGGCATCTGAAAGGTACGGGCAAGAAATACAGCACCTTCCACTTTGGCACCGGCCCTTTCCAGATTATGGGCGTATTCCATCAGGCTGGCTCCGCTGGTCAGCAAATCATCGACAATCACCACGCGCTTTCCGTACAGATCGTTTGACATCATATAGTTGGCGGTATTTATTTCAGAGCGTTTTTCTGAGGCGTGTTTACACTCCCTGCTTTCCGTAATGCATATTAAATCCAGTCCTGAACGGACATAGCCATGCGTTTCCAGAAAACTGGCAATACCTGAGAAACGTCTGTAATAGCGGTCTGATGTGCTGCACGGCATAAACATGGCAGTAATATCCTCATCAGTGGAAAGAAGCAGGAATGCTTGTGAAAAATATTCCGTACAGCTGTCTTTTCCATCCTTGAAATCATATACTTTTTGCACGAATGCCAACTGGTCATCACAAAGCCAGCTTTCAAAGCGTTTGGGAAAATAATAGCCGGCAAACACGCAGCGAATGCTCCCGAATGAGAACAATCGCAACGGACGGACTTTATCAAACAGCTCAGGACAAGTCAGCGCATATAGCAGCGGTGCATGAGGATTTCCTGCTATGATGGCTTGACGTAGCGGTTTCTCCCTGTCTTCCCGCTCATCGTAGGCTGCTGCATATTGGCATAGCACCTTGCCGCACTTTTTTCTCCAGTATTGTCCGTATATCCAGAGAACGATAGCCGCTAGTAATAATGTTGCATTGATTATCAGTTCCATATTTCCTGTTTTTTTATTTTCGGACAGATTGTCCGAGATAAAAATACTGTTTTTCCGGTAAAGAAACAGACTTTTAGCCATTCTTTTACTTTGCTTCCCCAAACAGAGCGGTCTCTGACATCTGATGACATCTGATGCCGTTTGATGACATCCTTTTGCCCACGACTTTTACTTCCCGTATTTTCGTGCCGGACAAAAAAAGCAGAGTTTATGGAGTTTGTATGTATCGAAGCTAAGGCATTCATGGAAATGAATGAGGCTTTGGAAGCCGTTGAAAAGAAAATGCGTGAAACATGCGGAGGAGGCATCTGTAGTATGGATGACTGGATTGACAATCAGGAAGCGTGTATGCTTATGAATGTCTCGCCCCGAAAGCTGTTGCAACTTCGGAGAAGCAGGATTATCCCTTACAGCCATATAGACCGCAAGGTATATTACAGGCGTCAGGATATTATACGTTATTTGGAAAACAGTATTCACCATGTAACCCCCGAATCCTTATGACTCAATTCATACTGACCAAAGAAAGCCCTGAGATTATACGTTTTTTTCGGAACATAAGCACCCTGTCCAAAATGCTGGATGACCAGGAGAAAAACTTTCGTCCGGTTCTGAACGGAGAGCGTTACATTACCGACAGCGAGTTGGCGGAGAAATTAAAGCTGACACGAAGGACGCTGGCTGATTACAGAATGAACGGCAGGCTGCCCTATTACAAAGTAGGAGGCAAACTTTTATATAAGGAAAAGGACATTCTGGTTCTGTTGGAAAAAAACAGGGTGGAAACATTTGATCATTGGTAATACCCGTTTCCAAGTATCACGACATAAACATAAGAAAGTCATGGAAACGATAAAAAGAGAGGGTTTCATGGCTTTCTTATTACAGAACCGGCAGATTATAAGTTTTTTTATTTTGGAATCATATATCGGTCAGCATTTCTATTTCTTACATGTAAAGGTAGCCTTTTGCTTCTGATGCGCAAGGCGGTCCTTCGGACTGGTTGGCTGAAAAAATCATCCTCGCTTCGCTGCGGTATTTTTTCGCCAAGCCTTGCACTATCAGAGCAAAAGACAAATGTCTGACATGTAAGAGATAGAAATACCGGCTTTGCCAAAGCCGGAAATGTTTAATCACAAAATAAGAAAATTATGATTCAGACAACAAACAAGTATAGCAAAGAAACTTTCATCCGCCTGAACTACTGGTATGATCGGATACACGGACTTGTACAGGAAGATATAGATAAAGTGAATACCATGGTGGAACACATCGAAAAGACACGCTCTGACCGGTATCCACGGACAGGAGACAACCTGTTCTTTGTTTCCGGTTATGGTGAGCGTTCCCGGCTGTTCTTTATAGATGCCGTATATGGAGATAACATTATACTCCGGGATTTTTCCCGTGTTCCATTCGTGTCCCGTGACAAAGAGGGTATCAAATGCGATATGCATGGCGGTGAGTGTCTGTTGGTAAAGGCAGGCGATGTAAGGTTCAAGGCATGGACTACCGGCCGTTTCAAGCATTGGGGGCATTACGGGGCATGTGAAAACGGGGAGGTTTACTACGATGCGAAAATAGCCCTGTGGGAGTGTGGCGCACCTGAACAGCCGGAAAGCCGGGAATGGTTCAAAATCCATATCCGCAAAAACACCCGGCCGAGCGAGGATATGTACGTCGGAGAAATATCCTGTAAGGATGAGGATGGACTCAAACAGTTTGTCAACGACCATGAAGGTACCATATTCGCAGAAGAGGATTCTCAGGAAATGGTCATGCTGTGTTTCAGGCATTCCGACATGAGGATTTCCCCGGAAGAATGGGAAAAGATGGATTGTCCGGTATCCATGCGTGAGATATACGGACAAATGCATGAAGTAAAGATTGTAAAAGACCATAAAACGCATCTGACCACATTCTACTATTAACATAGTATCACCACATGAAAAATCACCCTTGTTTTCTTCTGCCACATATGACAGGAAGGAAACAAGGGTATATCATCAGGCAGTCTTTTCAATACATCTATTAGATATGGAGCAGATTGTTCTTCCTGCACAAATATTCATTCAGATCCTTATATCCGGAATATTCATGCGAAAAATCGCATATACGGATTCCGTATTTGTCCTTTAATGCCTGCACCGCA
The DNA here is from genome assembly GCF_003602995.1 of Bacteroides sp. AF25-38AC. NCBI lineage: Bacteria > Pseudomonadati > Bacteroidota > Bacteroidia > Bacteroidales > Bacteroidaceae > Bacteroides > Bacteroides sp. AF25-38AC. The sequence continues at coordinate 100,602 of NZ_QTMD01000005.1, forward strand.
TTTTTCCCGGCGGTATCATTATCCAGACAGCAACGGATGCCGTCATATTGTGAAAGGAAAGAAAAAGCCTTCTGTAAGTTACTGACAGAATTCAACACTATATAATCCCCCTCTTCCAAAGATGGAAAAGCCGGTCTGAAAGACAGAAAATCCATAAACCCCTCAAAAATATAGCAAATCCTGCTTTCCGGCGTGCTAATGATGCGACTGATGTCCTTGGGAGCAATACAAGCCTTGAAATACCTGTTCCTGATTTCGTACCCTCCGGAAATATTAGGGAAAGCGATGGCAAAATAATTCTTCCCATTCCGTTTAAAATGAGCTTCCCTGCATATTTTTCGGGCAGTTTCCAGATCGATGCACCGTTCCTTCAGATAAGTAAGCAGTATCCGGTTGGCAAGAGGAATGATTTTCAGATCTTGAAAGGCGAGATATGCCTTTTCAAACGGACAGGAAACAGTAACCGGTTTCAGTACGGCTCTTTTATCCCCAATACACTGTAGTACATAACCTATATCTTGTGTCCGATAAATCTCCTTGGCCAACGTTATAATGTCCCCTCCCTTCCCCAGACCGAAATCATACCACAATTCCTTATGGAGGTCAACCTTGAAAGAGGCCTCCTTTTCCGTCCTGAAGGGCGATTTGTACCATACGCTGTTCCCACGCTGTATTACCGGTTCGTATCCGAATCCGGCTAAAAAATCAACAAGTCTGATGTTCTTTGCTTCTTGTATGTTCATGGCATCTCATTTTCATGGATTAGTTCACTATTAATACACGACAAAGAACCGCTTTATATCCGAAACATAAAAAGCAGTGTCATCAGATGTCATTAAAAGTCATCAGATGACATCCTGTATATCCTTTTTACATGAATGGCTCAAAAAAACTTTTCTGTTTTGGCATGCACACCTCCTTCATGCAACAATGCCGCAAAGTATGATAAAGGCATGAATTATAAGTAAAACAAAACTGTACAAAATAATATTTATGGAGAAGTTATGACATTCTGAATAGTATCTGTATATTTGTAGAATCCAATAACACATAATATATTTGAATGGTATAATCTGTAGACATTATATCGAATAAGGTTTTAGGATATTGATAACCAATAGCCCTGTTTCTTTTCTGTATAAACTCTATATTTTAATACAATGGAAATTTAAAAACTGTTGACTGCCGCTTTACTATAAACTATTAATTTAAAAAAGTATTTATGAACAACATGAAAGATTTGATTGCGTTATTTGACAACCACAAGATTTATGATACGGATATATGGACAAATGTCCTTATTCTATTGGTGTTTACAGATTTGTATTTAGGTGTGTGTTGTCCCCAAAAAGAACCTGGAATTACGTTTCAGGATTTAACTCTAATAAACCTGATTCCATTCGTAATATTAGGTATTGTCTGTATTTGGACTGTGAAATTTTTTACTTGTATCCTCTTTGCATTATGTACACTAGCAGTACCCTTAATTGGGAAATATATTTTTCTATTTAAGGATGAAGAAGTTTCGATATTTATGTTGAAAGAATATGCAATGAAAACCAATAATACTGTGATTGCACAAATTGTAAGCGATATAGAGATACAAAAATCAAGAAAGGTAAAGAGTGCTTTAGGAAAGGTGGGAGCCATAATCTTATGTTTAGTAGATCTCTTTGCAGGTGCTTTCATGCCCAAGTCAGTTCCAAACTTTTTGGCGCCTAGTGAAATAGTCGTCATTTGTATTTTTGCTCTTTTAGTGCTTTTGGTTTATTCATGCAAAATAAAGATTCAAGGGGTATATCTTTCTAATGATTTGCGAAGCAAAATTTCCAACTTTAAAGTCAACACCCCAAACAATAAATAAATTCTTAATGCATTTAATTTAGCACATGTTTTTATTTTTTTCTCTTGTTGAAAACTATAATTAAAAGGAATGAAAATATTTGCAGAAATCGAACCTGTGTATTATATTTGCAGTGTCAAAGAGACAAATTTTGTCAGATTAGTAAAGAAAAACAATGAATTTAGCGTAAGGCCAATTCAATGGTTTTCATAAAAGATAAAGCAAAAAATGTGCAGTCACTCAAGGAGTTAGAATAAACCGAAGCAAAAGGTTCGATTCCTGGTGGCACCACTCAAATAAATACTCCCATTGAAATGATAATATTTCAATGGGAGTATTTATTTACACCCACTCCCCCTATCCCCAGCAACATGCTTTAAGATAGACTTTACTATTATCCCATGAAAAGGTCTGATAATAAAGAAATATGCCCTTCCCAGCCAATTATTGTACTTCACAACAGTAGTAATCCGAAGTTCTTGTTTTCCTTCGTGATATTCCCCGCACCACATGGACACATGGAAATCAAGATGCTTATCCGGCATTCCGAGAATTTCTTCATGCAGATTTTTATCCAAGACCATATCTGTAAATCTAGTTGCTGTATCCAGTCCTAATGGCTTTACAATCGCATTCCTAAAATTCATGAGCCAACCAATCCACTTAGGAAATCGGCTGAAGGCAAGATTGCGAAAATCTTCCGGTGTCAAAGCCTGCCCAGTGACCATCACTTTAGAAAAAGAATCTATATAATCTACAGGAAAATAATTCTTTATTAAGCTGTCTGCCGGTATATCTTTCATCTTATCACATATTGAATTTATTACTCGTTTGCTTTTCATTCACGACGTCCCCAATGACACGGCCTACAAAGGTAGCCACTTAATCCAACCCTACAACATATTCTTAGAAATAATATTATCCCGTAAAAGATAAAGCTCAAAAGAAAATTATCAGTTATCTTTGTTCCATGACTACCAACAAGACAACTCCCAAAGAATTATGGGCAAGACAGCAGATTAGCGGTCCCGATGTGGACTATGATTTGTGGAACAAGAAAAGAATATCCGTGCAAGCGTTCTCACAAATGAGTCAGAGCTGTATTTTTACAGTTGACGTATTTAAAGAGAGATACGATTTTGCATCCGACAGTTTTGCCCATCTTTTCGGATACAATCCCACTTGGATAAAGACAATCAAGCAACAAGGCGATTTACTGGAAGAGAGAATACACCCTGATGACAGAATTCAACTCACAGAATGCCAAATCGAGCATGGACAGTTCATCTACTCACTCCCACCGGAAGAAAGAAATGACTACCGGCAAATATTTCAATTCCGTATGTTGAATGCACGGCAACAGTATATCAATGTAAGTAGCCGGCAACAAGTCATAGAAACAGACCGGAATGGTAAAGCCTGGATAATCATGGGAGTAATGGACATACTTCCCGACCAGACCCCTATCGAAAGAATCAAACGGACGGTGGTGAACAGAAAAACGGGAGAGATGCTTCCAACATGCACTGTTTCTCCTGACAAACAATTATCCAACCGGGAGAAAGAAATATTACGACTCATCCGACAAGGTTTTCTAAGCAAGGAAATCGCTCACCAGCTGGGAGTGAGCATCTATACTGTGAACAATCACCGGAAAAACATCCTAAGCAAGTTAGATGCCAACAATATAATGGAAGCCATCCATATAGTAGAAAATCTTGGTATCTACCTCTAAGATTACGGAAGCCAACCGAGACTGTCCGCCAACTGATTTGTTTTGCGCCACTCTTCAAGCTCCTTATAAGTGCGGACACCTCCCGTAAAGACAGCATGATAAATCTCTATACCTGGAATCGTTACACCATCCGGCACATCGAATTTGATTTGCAATATCGTTTTCCTAATTTCAGGAGTAAGGCGCTCCGCAATAGCGGCAGTCACCTTTTCTACAACACCATCATACCTGGAACCTTTCCGGATGTGAATCATATCAAACTTCCAAGTATTCTGTTCTCTATCCTTATATAAAGCATGCCACTCCATGCACTCTTCCTCCGTATGGATAAGGTTCCTATATTGTATTTCCTGCAAAGGCAACCGTTCCGCAAGTTCCCGGATGACCGAAAAGCTCTCTCCTACATCCAACCTATCGGTATAAATATGGATATCTATATCCCTACTTTTCGCCAACAGCCCGGTACGGAGTGAGCCCACCAAATGAACGGTTGCTCCAATGCGCTCCCATGCTTCAATAATACAGGTATCTTCCAATACTTTCCATGCAGATTGCTGATTCTGCCTTGCAAGCTCATGAATGTCCATTTACCTCCACTTTTTTGAATGTGCAAAGATATAAAACTTCCCAGTATATAGCTATAAATAGCCATTTCCCTTCTTGATACAATACACTAATTTTGCACACTGTCTTATCTTTTAGCAACAACTAATTATGGCATTCAATCAAACAGAGAAACAAGAGAAAGAATATTTAAAGCAAATAATCAGTTTTCTGAAAAAGGTTATCGGTAATACCGACGCATCCGTGAAAGACCACGTCGACACCTTGGCAGAATACAAAGACTATATCTGGTCCAACAAAGACATCGACCCACACGAGATACGCTCCATGCGCGAAAGCATCCTGAACCATTTTGCCTTGGGGGAAAGTGTAATCAACAAGCATAAGCGGCTCACCAAGATACTTGCCATTCCTTACTTCGGACGAATTGATTTTTTGGAAAAGAAAGAAAACAGCAAAGTGATGCCTATCTATATAGGTATCCATACCTTCTATGACCCGGAAAGTCGAGCTACCCTTATCCATGACTGGCGAGCACCCGTTTCGAGCATGTTCTATGACCATGAATTAGGAGAAGCAGGCTATCGGTCTCCATCGGGAGAGATTAAAGGAGTAATTTCCCTAAAACGCCAATACAGAATTCGGGGCGGCAAAATGGAATTTATGATTGAAAGTGCCCTGACCGTCCATGACGACATTCTGCAAAAAGAGTTAAGTTCCAATGCAGATGACAAGATGAAAAATATCGTTGCCACCATCCAACGGGAACAGAACCGGATTATCCGCAACGAAGATATCCGCACGCTTATTATTCAAGGAGTGGCCGGCTCTGGAAAAACATCCATCGCCCTGCACCGCATAGCCTACCTGCTCTATACCTTCAGAGACAGCATCTCATCAAAAGATATTCTGATTATCTCCCCCAACAAAGTGTTTTCCGATTATATCTCCAACGTCCTCCCCGAACTTGGGGAAGAAACCGTGCCCGAAACCAGTATGGAACAAATACTCTCCGGAGTGTTGGAACACAAATATAAGTACCAAACATACTTCGGGCTAGTGAATGAACTGTTAGAAAAGCCATCCTCAAGCCTCATCGACAGAATAGCCTATAAAGCCTCTTTCGGCTTCATTTCAGAGCTTGACAAGTTTATCCTCCACATAGAGAACACCTACTTCAAGGCAGCAGACGTGAAGCTGACCAAATACATCACCATACCTGCCCCGTTTATTGAAGAACAGTACCTACGTTTCAACCGTTATCCCATACGCCGACGATTTGATGCTATGGCTGATTATATGCTGGATATGTTGAAAATACAATACGCCTTTACGGTAACCACCGCCGGCAGAAACCTTTTGAAAAAAGAAATCAGACTAATGTTTGCAGGCAATAACGACATTCAAGTCTACAAAGATTTCTTTAAATGGACAAATAATCCCGGAATGTTCAAAATGCGAAAGGGACATACACTCGAATACTCAGACTTGGCACCGCTGGCATACCTACACTTGGCATTGGAGGGAAACGGGAACCAGCCATTCAGAGTCAAACATCTGTTGATAGATGAGATGCAGGACTATTCGCCCATACAGTACAAGGTAATACAGAAACTCTTTCCATGCCGGAAAACCGTGTTGGGCGATGCAGGACAGTCCGTGAATCCTTATGGCTCATCCACAGCAGAAACTATCCAAAAGTCACTTACTGCAAGTGAAATCATGAAATTGTGTAAGAGTTATCGTTCCACCTTCGAGATTACGGATTTTGCGCAAAAGATTCATCCTAACGCAGAGCTGGAACCGGTTGCCCGGCATGGAGAAAAGCCACAAATCCTGCAGTTCGGCAGTGCCGTAGAAGAACTGTCCGGCATTATGGGGCTAATCTCCACTTACCGGAAATCCGGATATAAGTCTCTTGGCATCATATGCAAGACGGAGCAGCAAGCCAGGAAGATGGCAGACATGCTGAAATCATATGCCAATGATATCAGCTTCCTATCAAGTCAAAGCTCCGCATTTGTGCAAGGCATCGTCATCACCTCTGCCCACATGGCAAAAGGGCTTGAGTTTGACGAAGTCATTATTCCACAGACGGATGAGAGAAATTACCGTTCGGAGATTGACAAGAGTATGCTTTATGTAGCTGTAACCAGAGCTATGCACCGCCTAACCTTGACATTTCACGAGGCAAGACCGGCAACTCACTGATGATGGATTATTAAGGAAATCTATCCCAACAGCCTTGTACAAGATGCGGCAAGTAACAGCGTATCTCATCAATCGACCAATCCCACCATTGCAGCCGCAATAATTTCTTCACCACATCCTCATCAAAACGTTTCCTGATTTCTTTGGCAGGAGTTCCCCCTACAATTGTATAAGGGGGAACATCTTTAGTCACAACAGCACGTGCACCAATAATCGCCCCATCTCCTATATGAACACCAGCCATTATCACCGCTTCATAACCAATCCAAACATCATTACCTATTATAATATCTCCTTTGTCATCCCATGCATCCGTTATGTCCGATTTCTTCAATCCCCACTCTTCGTAAAATAAAGGAAATGTATAAGTAGACAGAGATTTCAACGTATGATTGGCACAGTTGAACAGAAATTTCGTACCGCAAGCAATGGAACAGAATTTACCAATAACCAGCCTCTCCTGATGGATGGGGTAATGATACAGCACATTGTTTTTCTCGAACAACAAAGGGTCAGCTACAAAATCATTATAAATAGTATAGTCACCAACCTCTATTCGAGGATCCTTTACAACAGCATTAAGATATACGGTTTGCTTATCTCCCGTACGCGGATATATTTTAGTCATCATAATTCGATATGTTTCTAATATTGTTTACTTCTTAAATAGAAAACCGATTGCAGTGCCAGCAAAATCACAAAAAGGTATTCTGCCGTTAAGTAAATAGCCAAGGATGCATGAGTGCAAGCGCTTAACCAATAAAGATACCCCAAATACACGACAGTGGTAGTCACTTGGAAAAGAAAAGTAATCCGGGTTTTACCGGTCCCTCCAACTGCGTTGAGATATACATAGCCTGGCAAGGCAAAGGTATAATTCAGCAACGTCACAACAAAAGGGATGAAAGCCTGCTCCGTCAACAGTTCGTTATCTGTATAGATTCCTATTATCAAGCGATTATAACATACAGCTACCCCTATCAGTGGAAATCCAGCAGAATAGCCCAACCTCAGTATCTTACGGCAGATAATGAAAACAGCCCTCCTTTCTCCAGCCCCAATCGCATTACTGACCAGCGAACCCGTAGTGACCGCAAAAGAATTGACTATTACAAAAAAGACAGCAGATACACTTCGCGTAATATTGGAAATGGCTAATTCCGTTTTACCCAAATGTTCCACCGCCACAAAAAACAAGAACCACGGAGCCACGCTGATAAAGGCATGAAGCATGCTCCATACCGACAAGCTCAGCACATCCACCAACAGCTTTCCGTCATATACCGGTTTCAATCCATATTTCCCTTTATCTATTTTCAGCCATACATAGAAAAGAAGCATCACCAAAGAACCCATCTCTGCCAGAGAAGAAGCAATGGCAGCTCCCGATATTCCCAGTCCTCCAACAATTATCAGAATATAATTCAAAGGAATATTAATCACTACTGCAACGGCAGCAGCCCACGATAATGCCCGAGTGCATGTTATTCCCACAAGAAAAGAACGGATAACCAAAAACGGAAACGAAAACAGCAAACCGAAACTGCGCCAGTCCAGATATTGAATTACAGCCCGATAAATCTCCGGCGAGGAAATCAACCTTCCCAATATGAAAGGAGAACTTGCCTGCATCAGCAGACAAAGCAAAATGGCCAATCCCGATAAAAAGAAGAAACCTTGAAAGAATATCTTCCCAGCCTTACCATAGTCACATTCTCCATTCCTTCGGGCAATCATCACCTGCAATCCGATACTAAACCCAAACCCAAGCATGTAGACCGCCAAATAATAAATCCCCGCAATGGCAGATGCTCCCAATTCCACCTCGCCAACGTGACCTAAGAAAACAGCATCGGTTATATTTATCAGCTGCTCCATCAAAATGCTCATCATTACCGGAAAGTTGATAAGCCATATCTGTTTATATGTATAATGCATTGCTCAACAATAAAATAGCACAAAACAACACACTGTACAAGTACAGCATGCCATCCTGCAAATTCATGAATAAAAGGATACACAATCTCTGTGGCAAACGGGTCATCGTTTGCCAGATAGCTGAATAGCTTTATCAAGCAGGGCTATTCGTTGAGCGTAGCTATATACAGAGCTTCATAAGAGGTGAATATGTTTGTTCATTCAATATATAGTGTAAAAATATAGAAAAAAAGTGCCAAAGTTCAGTTTAGGGCATAAAAAAAGGAGTACCGCTGTACTCCAACCTTTGTTAACCTTAAATCTAATACTATGAAAAACACATTGCAAATGTACGGACTTTTGGGACATTGACAAACTTTCCAAGAAAAAAAGCATGTTTCATAACACATTTTAATAAGATAAATGCTCGTTTTCACGTCCTTTTTCACTTTTTCTGCTTCAAAATGGAAAAGGAGGTATAGCATCACGTAAAAAAATAAGCAAGTTCTTTCCATTATACTCCCAGTTTGCATTATCTTTGCACTAACACGAAGATAAGCTGCACCTCAGCATAAAAAATGAACGAGTTCATTTTATTCTGCATTCGGTTTGCACTATCTTTGTAGTGAGATTAACAAGAACTTATATATGCCAGACTATGATTTAATCGCCATATTAGGGCCTACCGCTTCAGGAAAGACTCCATTTGCAGCCGCCTTGGCCGCCGAACTCCATACGGAAATCATCAGTGCCGATTCACGGCAAATCTACCGGGGGATGGACCTAGGCACCGGCAAAGACCTTGCTGACTATACCGTCGACGGGAAACAGATTCCCCATCACCTCATCGACATAGCCGCCCCGGGCTATAAGTACAATGTTTTCGAGTATCAGCGTGATTTCTTGAATGCTTACGAGACTATTAAACAAAAAGGTTGCCTGCCCGTTGTATGTGGAGGAACCGGAATGTATCTCGAATCAGTACTGAAAGGCTACCGTCTGCTGCCCGTACCCGAGAATCCCGAGTTGCGCACCCGTCTGGCAGACAAATCGCTGGAAGAACTGACCGACATACTGAAAGGTTACAAAAGCCTGCACAATACCACGGACGTGGACACAGCCAAACGTGCCATACGAGCCATCGAAATCGAAGAGTATTATGCCCATACCCCAGTAGACGAACGTTCCTTCCCCCAGATGAACAGTCTCATCATAGGTGTGGACATCGACCGGGAATTGCGTCGGGAGAAAATCACCCGCCGCCTGCACCAGCGCCTGGAAGAAGGAATGATAGACGAAGTGCGACGTCTGATAGAGCAAGGCATCCAACCGGATGACCTCATCTATTACGGACTGGAATACAAGTATCTGACACTTTATGTCATCGGCAAGTTGACCTATGAAGAGATGTTCACGCAACTGGAAACAGCCATCCACCAGTTTGCCAAACGCCAGATGACCTGGTTCCGCGGTATGGAACGGCGTGGATTTACCATCCATTGGATGAATGCCCGGTGGCCGATGGAAGAAAAGATAGCTTTTGTAAAGAAGAAGTTGGAAGGATGATGAAATGATAAAGTGACCGGGTGATTTAAATCGTAAATAGTAAATAGTCAAATTGTAAATAGAATCATGAGTGCAGAACCCGAAAAGTTGGGAGTGATATACAACCCCAAAGCCGGAACACGGAAAGTGCAGAAACGGTGGAAAGAAATCAAAGAATACATAGACAGCAAAGGTGTGCCTTACGACTATGTGCAGTCCGAAGGGTTCGGTTCGGTAGAGCGTCTGGCAGGCATCCTCGCCAACAACGGCTACCGCACCATTGTTGTAGTAGGCGGTGACGGCGCACTGAATGACGTCATTAACGGCATCATGCTTTCCAATGCACCAGACAAGGAGAATATAGCCATCGGCATCATCCCCAATGGTATAGGAAATGACTTTGCCGACTATTGGGAAATGAGTTCGGATTACAAGAAAGCGGTGGATTGCATCATCAACAACCGCCGCCGGAAAATAGACGTGGGTACCTGCTATTATTACGACGGTGAAAAGCATCTGACACGCTACTTTCTCAATGCCATCAACATAGGCCTGGGAGCCCGTATCGTGAAAATCACCGACCAGTGCAAGCGTTTCTGGGGAGTGAAGTTCCTCTCTTACTTCATGGCACTGCTATCCATTATCTTCGAACGGAAGCTGTACCGCATGCATCTCAAGATAAACGGCGAGCATATACGCGGACGCATCATGACTGTCTGCATAGGCAGTGCGTGGGGATACGGACAAGCGCCTAGTGCAGTGCCCTATAATGGCTGGCTGGATGTTTCCGTCATTTACCGTCCCGAATTGCTGCAACTATGGTCGGGATTGTGGATGCTTATCCAAGGGCGGATTCTGAACCATAAGGTAGTGATGCCCTACCGTACGCAAAAAGTAAAAGTGCTGCGTGCGCAAAATGCCTCTGTCGATTTGGACGGACGTATTCTCGACCGTCATTTTCCACTGGACATCAGCGTACTGCATGAAGCAATAACATTGATTATACCCAATTGAAAATACTTAATCAGTAACAACCTATGATTGAATTAAAGAATAATCCTGCCGGAAACTTCTTCCTACTGGCAGGTCCATGTGTCATCGAAGGAGAAGAAATGGCAATGCGCATTGCCGAACGTATCGTGACTATCACCGAAAAACTGCAAATCCCCTATGTATTCAAAGGGTCGTACCGCAAAGCCAACCGCTCCCGCCTGGATTCCTTTATGGGCATCGGCGACGAAAAGGCGCTGAAGATACTGCAAAAAGTGCACACCACCTTCGGAGTACCTACCGTGACCGACATTCATGCAGCCGAAGAAGCCACCATGGCTGCCGAATATGTGGATATTCTGCAAATTCCCGCCTTCCTCTGCCGGCAGACAGACCTGCTTGTAGCCGCTGCCAAAACCGGAAAAACCATCAACATCAAGAAAGGGCAGTTCCTCTCTCCGCTTGCCATGCGCTTTGCGGCTGATAAAGTAGTGGAAGCAGGCAATAGGAACGTCATGCTGACGGAACGCGGAACTACTTTCGGTTATCAGGATTTGGTCATCGACTATCGCGGCATCCCCGAAATGCAGACCTTCGGTTTCCCTGTCATCCTGGATGTAACCCACTCCCTGCAACAGCCCAACCAGACCAGTGGTGTCACGGGAGGTATGCCGCAACTTATCGAGACCGTAGCCAAAGCCGGTGTTGCCGTAGGTGTAGACGGACTGTTCATCGAAACCCACGAAAATCCCGCCGTAGCCAAGAGTGACGGCGCCAACATGCTGAAACTCGACCTGCTGGAAGACCTGCTGACCAAATTAGTCCGCATCCGGGAAGCAGTCAGATAAATTCCATTTATCCGGAATGGAATCCGAAAAAAACAACAGAAGTTGTGATTTATCCAAGGGCTGTCCGACAGATAGTTCAAGAACAATTTAAATTCATAATAATATGAAACATCTATTACGTGGTTTATGGATTGTAGCGTTAATTCTTTGCTGCAATTTTCAGCAGGTATTTGCACAGCAAATGCCGCCTATCCCGGTCGACAAAAATGTCCGTATCGGAAAGTTGGACAACGGATTGACCTATTATATCCGCAAGAACAGCCAGCCTGCAAACCGGGCCGACTTTTACATTGCCCAAAAGGTAGGCTCCATTCAGGAAGAAGCCGACCAGCGCGGCCTTGCCCACTTCCTGGAACACATGTGTTTCAATGGAACGACCCACTTCCCCGGTGATGCACTGAAGCAATACCTGGAGCGTATCGGGGTGAAATTCGGTGAGAACTTGAACGCCTATACTTCCGTAGACGAAACCGTATACAACATTTCCAATGTGCCGGTCACTACTCCGGGAGCCATCGACTCCTGCCTGCTGATTCTGCACGACTGGAGTAACGATTTGACCCTGGACCCGAAGGAAATAGACAAAGAACGCGGAGTCATCAACGAAGAATGGCGCACCCGTATGAGCGCCATACAACGCTTCCAGGAGAAGATGCTTCCAGTCATGTTCGAAGGAACGAAATATGCCACTTGTTTCCCTATCGGAACGATGGAGGTCGTTATGAACTTCAAACCGCAAACTTTGAGAGACTACTATGAAAAGTGGTACCGTCCGGACCTTCAGGGTATTGTGGTAGTTGGCGATATAGATGTGGACGCCATCGAAGCCCAAATCAAGAAAATGTTTTCTGATATTCCCGCCCAGCCCAATGCTGCCAAACGCGAGTACTATCCGGTAAACGACAACAAGGAGCCTATTGTATTGGTTTATCAGGACAAGGAACAGTCCAATGTACAAGCCCTCATCTTCAACAAGCACGAAGCCACTCCTGACGAGCAGAAAGGCGACATGGGCTATCTGGTACAGAATTATGCAACCACGCTCATCAACAATATGCTGAATGCGCGTCTGAACGAATTGGTACAGACCGCCAATCCTCCTTATATATATGCCGCCACTTATGACGATGATTTCTTTGTTGCCAAAACCAAAGATGCCTTCACCGGTGTCGTTGTCTGCAAGGAAGATGCCATAGAAAATGGAATAGCCACTCTCCTGCGCGAAACAGAACGCGCCCGCCAATTCGGCTTTACGGAAACGGAATACAACCGTGCCCGTGCCGAATATCTGCGCCAACTGGAATCTGCTTATAACGAGCGTGACAAACGCAAGAATGAAGAGTACGTGGATGAATATGTCCGTCATTTCCTCGATAACGAACCGATTCCGGGCATCGAAAACGAATACGCCATCATCAATCAGATAGCTCCCGCCATTCCGGTTGCCGCACTGAACCAGATGATGCAAGCCCTCGTGACAGACAGTAACCAGGTAGTCGCAATTCTCGGTCCGGATAAGGAAGGATTGAAAATGCCGACAGAAGATGCAATCAAGAAGATTCTGAAAGATATTAAAGCTGAAAAACTGACTGCCTACGTAGACAAGGTGTCGGATGAACCTTTGATGGCCGAAGCCCCGAAAGGCGGAAAGATTGTATCCGAGCAGACAGATGATACATTCGGCACTACAACGCTGACACTCTCCAACGGAGTCAAGGTCATTATCAAGAAGACAGACTTCAAGGCAGACGAAATCCGCATGAAGGGAGTCAGCCTAGGCGGTAGTTCCCTGTTCCCCGACTCGGAAATCATCAACATCAACGGACTGGATGCAGTGAGTGTCGGTGGTCTGGGTAATTTCAGTGCCGTAGACCTGGAAAAAGTTCTGGCCGGCAAGAAAGCTTCCGTCAGCTATGGTATCGGTGACAAGACAGAAACCGTCAATGGCAGCTGTTCACCGAAAGACTTCGAAACAATGATGCAGCTCACTTACTTGACGTTCACCGCTCCACGCCGTGACGACGATGCCTTCGCATCCTACAAGAACCGCAACAAAGCTGCTTTGCAGAATATGGAAATGAATCCCCAGGTGGCGTTCAGTGACTCTGTCTCGGCCGGTATTTACATGCACCATCCCAGAAGAGCCAGAATAAAGGCGGACATGATTGACAAGATGGATTATGACAAGATTCTGTCCATGTATCAAGACCGCTACAAAGATGCCAGCGATTTTACCTTTATCTTTGTAGGAAATGTGAATGTGGAGGAAATGAAACCACTCATCGCCGAGTACCTGGGTTCACTGCCTGCCATCAACCGCAAGGAAACATTCAAGGACAATAAAGTCGACATGCGCCAGGGAGTTTATAAAAATGAGTTCGTAAGGAAGCAGGAAACTGCTAAAGCGTCAAATTTTGTCCTGCTGAACGGTGACTGCAAGTACGACCTGAAAAATGACATCCTGCTGGATATGACCAGCCAGATTCTTGACTTGGTTTATACAGCCAAGGTACGTGAAGACGAAGGTGGCACTTACGGTGTATATGTAGGCGGCCAGTTAAGCAAATATCCGAAAGAAAAGGCCCTTCTGCAAATTATATTCGAAACCGCTCCGGCAAAAAGAGAAAAGTTGATGCAGATTATCTTTACAGAACTCGACAACATCGCCAAAGCAGGTCCGTCGGAAGGAGACCTGAATAAAGTGAAGGAGTTCATGCTGAAAAAACACGCCGAAGACTTGAAGGAAAACAGCTACTGGCTGGGAAGCATTGACGAATACCTGTTCACCGGTATGAATCCGATAAAGGATTACGAACAGATTGTCAACAGCATCACCGTGAAGGACATCCAAAAGTTCACCGACGACTTGTTCAAGCAGAAGAATGAGATTGAGGTATCAATGATCAGTCCTGAAACTCCTGACAAAGAATAAGAGAGCCATACACACAGAAGGCTGCGTTGTTCGATGAAAGGCAGCGCAGCTTTTTTTATACAAACTCTATATATACAAATACTATGAGTCTTTTCTTAGATTTGCGCAAGCACGGAAAACTGGCGGAAAAACGAAATCCGATGTACGAAAAAAGTAAATTTGGAAAATTCTGGATGTACTTCATGTTCGTCTTCTGGGCCGGTTACCTGATATTCTTCGGTACGACCTTTGCATTCGCCTTTGACGGTGGTGCCACAGAAGCCTATCACGTAATGAACTCCGGATTGATATTTGTCCTTGTGCTGGATTTCCTGATACGCCTGCCTTTCCAAAAAACACCCACCCAGGAAGTGAAGCCCTACCTGCTGCTTCCCATCAAACGGAATCGTCTTATAGACTTCCTGCTGATCCGTTCCGGACTGGATGGCTTCAATCTGTTCTGGCTGTTTCTGTTTGTTCCGTTTTCCATCATCACCGTCACCAAATTCTATGGAATCAGTGGTGTGCTGACCTATTGCATTGGCATCTGGCTGCTGATGGTATTCAATAACTACTGGTTCTTGTTGTGCCGCACACTGATGGGTGAACGCATCTGGTGGCTGGCATTACCGGTAGTAGTATATGGTGGCATTGCCGCCGCACTATTCATTCCGGACAACAGTCCGCTTTTCGACTGTTTTGTCAATCTGGGAGAAGGGTTCATCACCGGTAATATACTGTCATTCATCGGTGTACTGGCTGCCATCGCCCTCATGTGGTTCATCAACCGCACCCTGATGCAGAAACTCATCTACAATGAACTGAACAAAGTGGAAGATACACGGATAAAACATGTATCCGAATACAAATTCCTCGACCGCTACGGCGAAATAGGCGAATACATGAGACTGGAACTCAAGTTATTGCTACGCAACAAGATTTGTAAGCGTTCGCTCTATTCCATCACCGGTGTAGTGATAATGTTCAGTAGTATCATTAGCTTTTCCGATGTGTATGACGGAGGTCTGAGAGATTTCTTCGTCCTTTATAATTACATTATCTTCGGCATCATGTTCCTCAGCACACTGATGGGTTACGAAGGCAATTACATTGACGGACTGATGAGCCGCAAGGAATCTATCTACTCGCTGCTGCGTGCCAAATACATACTGTACAGCATTGCATTGCTCATTCCTACGATTCTGATGATTCCCGGTATGGTTACCGGGAAGGTATCCGTACTCGGTTGCATTGCATGGCTGATATTCATTCCGGGAGCCGTATACTGCTGTCTGTTCCAACTGGCAGTCTACAACAACAAGACTACCGACCTGAATTCAAAGATGACCAGCCGGCAGAATATAGGCACCGGTCTGCAGAATCTGATTTCAGGAGGTGCTTTCGGCATACCTTTACTGCTGCTTTTTGCACTGAATGCCATCTTTGGCAAAGAGGTCACCCCCTGGATACTTATCGGCATCGGCGTGGCATTCATCGCCACTTCCAAATTCTGGCTGATGAATGTATATCACCGACTCATGAAACGCCGCTACAAGAATATGGAAGGCTTCAGGGACAGTAGACAGAAATAGAAATCATTAAACATCAATCACTAACATGATACGCATCAACAATTTACAAAAGAATTTCGGCACAAAAAAAGCCGTAGATATAGAGAACTACACCATCGGGCAAAGCGATATGCTGGGACTGGTAGGCAACAACGGTGCAGGCAAGACCACCCTCTTCCGGCTTATTCTTGACTTACTGCAGGCAGACCGGGGCAATGTAACCATCAATGACATTGACGTCAGCAAAAGCGAGGACTGGAAGAACTTCACGGGAGCCTTTATAGACGACGGTTTCCTGATAGACTACCTCACCCCCGAAGAATACTTCTACTTCATCGGTAAGATGTACGGTCTGAAGAAAGAGGAGGTAGACGAACGCCTGCTTCCCTTCGAACGCTTCATGAACGGCGAAGTGATGGGGCAAAAAAAATTCATCCGCAACTATTCTGCCGGAAACAAGCAGAAAATCGGCATCATCTCCGCTATGCTACATCACCCGCAACTGTTGATTCTGGATGAACCGTTCAACTTCCTTGACCCCAGTTCACAGTCTGTAATCAAACACTTGCTGAAAAGATACAATGAAGAGCACGGAGCCACCGTCATCATTTCCAGCCATAACCTGAATCACACAGTGGACGTTTGTCCACGTATTGCATTGTTAGAAAACGGCGTTATTATCCGCGATATACGAAATGAGAACAACTCTGCCGAGCAGGAATTGGAAGCTTACTTCAACGTCGGTGTGGAGGAAGAAGCCGTGGTAGAAGAAACGGTAGTAGAAGCAGCCGTAGAAGAAATAACGGAAAAAGAAGATAAAACGGTAGAAGAAAAAAATTCGGAAGCATGAAAAAATATCTTTCTTATATAGTAGCTCTTACCATCATATTGATAGGCCTAAGTTCTTGCCATACTTCCGCGCCACGCCTGGACTACAAAGCCCTGGCGCAGGCATCCGTCCGTTTGGGAGTGGATATTGAACTGCAGGACAACCACAAGCTATACATCCATGCCTCCGAATGGATAGGCACCCCCTATCGCGCAGGTGGCGACAGCAAACGTGGAACGGACTGCTCCGGACTGGTATCGCAACTGTATAAGAAAGTTTACCACACCCGTCTGTCGAGAAGCACAGACGGGCAACTGAAAGAGAGCAGTAAAATCTCCCGCCGCAACTTGCGTGAGGGAGATTTGGTGTTCTTCACCAGCCGTGCTTCCCGCAAAAAAGTGGCACACGTAGGCATCTACCTCAAGGACGGCAAGTTTATACATGCCAGCACCAGCCAGGGAGTCATAGTCAGCAACCTCCGGGAAAAATATTACACCCAACACTGGCTCTGCGGAGGAAGAATAAAATAATACTAATTTTTCCCTTCTTGTGATTTTCTTTACTCTGTCCCGACTGATAGTCCAGAAACTATTAAAAGAAGAAAACAATGAAGAAACTTTTAGGCATCCTCTTATTCATCAGCATTGCGCTGAGCGCCAATGCACAACTTTTATGGAAAGTATCCGGTAAAGGATTAGAGAAACCATCCTATATTTTCGGTACTTATCACCTCTCTCCACTCAGTATAAAGGACAGCATTGCCGCCATGCCGCAGGCCATGAGCGAAACCGCCCAAGTCTACGGGGAAGTTGTGATGAGCGAAATGGCGACTCCCGCCTTCATGCAAAGCATGCAACAGCAGATGATGATGCCCAAAGACACCACGCTGCAAAGCCTCTTTACTCCCGAACAATACGAAGAAGTAGGCAAAGCCATCAAGGAAAACATGATGGTGGACATTGCCATGCTGGCACAACTGAAACCGGCTGCCATCAACCAGCAGCTTGTCGTCCTGCTCTACATGAAACACACTCCGGGCTTCAACCCGCAAGAACAGCTTGACACTTACTTCCAGCAGCAGGCCGCACAGCAAGGCAAGAAAATTGGCGGTCTGGAAACAGCCCAGTCACAAATAGACATTCTGTTCAACAGCCAGACGCTGCAACGCCAGGCAAGCCTCCTCTACTGCGCTATCAGTGACATCGAGAAAGGTATCGAGCAAAGCAAGCGCCTGATTGCCGCTTATGAAAAGCAAGACCTGGACGCCATGCTGCAACTGATGGAAGAGCGCGACGGCAATTCATGCGACCCGCTGCCCGGAGAGATGGAAGCCATGCTGGACAACCGCAACAAGGCATGGGTTGAAAAGATGCCTGCCATCATGACGGAAGCCCCCACCCTTTTCGTAGTCGGTGCCGGACACCTGCCCGGAGACAATGGAGTGCTGAACCTTCTGAAACAACAAGGATATACCATAGAAGCCATGAAATAAATCCTCTAACAATTCTCTCTAACAACAACTTTTAATGGCAGACTATACAAAGCGTGACGGTCAAATACCATCACGCTTTGTTTGCATATACACTTTATTGTCCTCATCATACTGTACATCCCGAAAAATATACTACTTTTGCACCAAAGTCTTGGCTGTTATAGTGATAACGTCACTTTTGACTCGATTCGATAAGAACGCAAGAAGCGAAAGTTATTATCCCTGCTATTCGGAATCTGGAAAATTCTCTTAAACACCGCAGGATAATAGCAACAGTTTCTTCACGTCTATGTTATTATATACTTAGGCGTGGGGGCTGTTGTCTATTAACGGTGTGGGCATTTTCCAGAGCCTCGAATGCAGATAGACAATAACAGTCCTCGCGCTTTTTATATAATAACCTTCGTCAATGAGGACAGACGAAATGAAAGACACCGCGTATGCATCTTACATTATTTGGAGAAGTACAGTTATTTCTGTTAATTGCCGTTACATCTGCAAGCTTTCTATACTGGATAAATCATAAATACAAAAGTCTGAACAGACAGATTATCCGGGCAATAGACATTCCAGTATATCTGCTGAACAGACAAGGTATTGTCGTAAAACTACTTAATACACCTACCGAAAAGGCGAACAGACTTCCATTTCTGAATTCGGGAGTTCTAAATATCAATAATTTAGTGACAGACGCCGATGAATGCCGGAAATACATGACGTCGCTGTTACGCGTACTGAATACCCGCACTTCGGACAGCCTGATCCTAAAGATAAGAGTGGAAAGTAGTGAAGAACTATATATCGCAGTGCGCATGGTCTACCTCAACAGAAATTATGCCATGGCCTTCATACGCGACATTACGGAAGATGAAGTCCAACGCCGGGAAAACGAAAAATACCGTTTCTTCCTTGAAAGTATTCTGGAGAACCTCCCCATCGCCACTACAGTAAAAGACAAAAACGACGAAGGACGCTACCTGATATGGAACAAAAAAGCGGCAGAGATGATGGAAGTCCCCGCTGAGGATATTGTGGGACACTATGAAGAGGAGTTCAAACCCCTAATGCAAGATAATTTCATTCAGGAGACAGACAAAGAAGTCGAAGAGTCGGAAACTCCCCAGTCCTACATCAAACACTTTGTCAATCCCAAAGGCAGAGAGTATGTTCTGTCGTTTCACAAAACGCTGGTGTCCTACAACAAAGGAAAAGAGAGATGGATTGTCAGTTCTGCACTGGATATCACCGAACTACTGGCAGCCAAAGAGAAAGCAGAAGAAGCCAGCCGCCTGAAATCGGCTTTTTTTGCCAATATGAGCCACGAGATACGTACTCCACTAAACGCCATTGTCGGATTCTCCTCCATACTTTCCGATTATATACAAGACGAAGATACAAAGGAATACATACATATCATCGAAGAAAACACCCAACTGCTGCTGCAACTGATTAATGATATTCTCGACCTGTCACGCATCGAAGCCGGCATTCTCGAATTCACAGAAGGAGATATGGATGTAAACAAGACGCTTGATGAAATGCAGACGATGGCAAAACTGAAACTTCCGCCCAAAGTCTGCATACGTCTCCTCCCCGGTACGGATTGCTGTAGCATTCATACCATTCCCAAGCGGGTAAGGCAAGTACTGAACAACTATCTGTCAAACGCCCTCAAGCATACGGAAGAAGGTTTCATCGACATTGGTTATCACCTGCCGCAAGAAGACAGGATTCGCTTCTTTGTCCGTGATACCGGGTGCGGCATTCCTCCCGAAAAGCAAAAGGATGTATTCGAACGCTTTGTCAAGCTAAACAGCTTTAAACAAGGCACGGGCCTCGGACTCTCCATCTGCACCATGATTGCCGGGAAAATGAACGGAAAAGTGGGCGTCAGCTCTATTCCGGGGAAAGGTTCCGAATTCTGGTTCGAAATACCCTATCAACCTGCCGGAAGCCAACCTGCATAGAAAAGCCCGCCACTGACATGAACTCTGTCAACAGCGGGCAACCTAAACCATCACCGATGTTATCCTGACTCACAATACCTATCGAAGACTAAACTGCAGTTTACCTCCCTGCACCAGTTCTTCATGAGTGATACGATATCGGGACAGTTTTTTTCCTCCCAGCTTCATCTCGCGGATATATAGAGATTCTGCCGACGGACGTTCCGTCTCTATTACCAGTTGGTCGCGTCCCCAATACTTAGGGTCGAGCTTTATGGTTACTTTATCAAATACCGGAGTAGATAGCGTATATGCCGGTTCTCCGGGACAATCCGGATAAAAGCCCATCATATTGAAGATAGCCCAAGCGGACATCGTTCCGGTATCATCATTGCCGGGAATTCCGTCGGGGGCATTCTTGAAATACTTCTGCAAAAGGCGGTGCAGCTCTTTCTGCGTGCGCCACTCCTCACCCTTGAAATAAGAGAAAAGATGGGCGTATGCAATGTCCGGTTCGTTGGCAGGGTCGTACAGCCCTTCGTCGAACACGCGCTGAAGCTTGTCTACAAACGGCTTCTTTCCACCCATGAGCCGGGCAAGCCCTTTCACATCGTGGGGAACATAGAAAGTATAGTTCCAAGCATTGCCTTCGTGGAAGCCGGGGCTGGGCTCAAAATTCTCACCTTCCATAGGATTGAAAGGAGCATAGAATTCTCCGTCCGGCAAGATGGGACGGAAAGTACCGTACTCCTTACAGTAATAATGCTTGTAGCCCAGCGAACGTTCGTGGAACAGACGGGCATCCTCCTTCTTGCCAAGCGCAGCAGCTATGCGCGACAAGGCATTGTCGGCAATATAGTATTCCAGGGCATGTGAAACGGAATTGTCATACTGCTCCCGCAGAGGCACATATCCCAATGACACATAGTCGTCATTGTCCGGACGGAGCAGGTTCTCCGCCCCCGGCAGGGTGGCTCCCTTGCGCATGGCCTCGTAGGCCAGTTCTATGTCAAAGTCGCGCAGACCTTTCAGCCAGGTGTCGACGATGACGGGGATGGAAGGGTCACCTTCCATGGTCAGCGTCTCACGGCCGTAGAGTTCCCATTTGGGAAGCCAGCCGTGTTCGCGGTACATGTCGAGCATGGAGCGCACCATCTGCAATTGCCGTTCGGGATATACTAGCGTAAGAAGCTGGTGCACATTGCGGTAAGTGTCCCACAAGGAAAAGACGGTATAACGGTCGCCTTTGGTGGTCAGAATTTTGTCACTCTCCATAGCGGGATACTCCCCGTTCACATCTTGCAGGATATTGGGATGTATCAGCGTATGATAGAGTGCCGTATAAAAAACGGTTTTCTGCTCTTCCGTACCTCCTTCCACAAGGATGCGCGAGAGGTCATCGTTCCAGCAACGACGGGCTTCCTCCAGCACTTGGCTGAAGTTCTTTCCCTGCTGCTCGATATCCAAATTGAGCCGGGCATTCTCTATACTCACAAAAGAGACTCCCATCTGTACTTCCACTTGCTCGCCCTCTTCAGTATGGAATGTAAGGTAAGCGCCGATGTCATCTCCTGCCAGCTCTTTCCCGTAGCCGGTGTAAAGTTTGTAGCGTCCGTTATCGGGATCCCATTCGGCCTCCACACCGGTCATGGGGCGTTGCTTCTTCCAGTAGCCCGAAGCAGCAGGCTGCTTGTTGACACGCATCACAAAGTAGATGGGGAAAACGGCCTGCGGATTATAGCAGAAAGTACCCAGCAGCTTCATACCTTCAAACTCGCACTCACCCGTCCGACGCAGAAAAGCTCCCGATTCATTGGTCAGACCTTCGCCCAGATTCAGCAGTACATGGCTTTGCCCAGCAGGAAAGGTGAAACGCGCCACACCCGTGCGGGGAGTTGCCGTCACTTCCGTCTTCACATTGTAGCGGGTCAGGAAGTTGCTGTAATATCCGGGGGATGCCTGCTCGTCCTTATAGCGGCTTCCATACTCCTTATAATCCACGGACAACTCTCCCGTAGTGGGCATCAGCAGCAAAGAACCCAATTCCGGACAGCCCACACCGCTCAAATTGACATGCGAATATCCGGTGAAGAAACAATTGTGATACTCATAGGGAGTGGACCACCAGCGGGCATCTTTATCGTATTTGTTGTCCTCCGAGCCCATCACGTTGAAGGGCACTACGGACATCATTCCATTGGGACAGACGGCTCCCGGATTTGTAGTGCCGAAGTTGGTGGTACCAATAAAAGGATTCACATAGTCCGTCGGTTGCTTCTCCGCAGCCATAGATGCCGTGAGCATTCCAAAGGAGATGATACAGAAAGTAATCAGTCGTTTCATAATATAGTAGGGATTTGTTCTTTATTAGTTAGTGAGCACGCTACCCATGCCGGTGTCATTGCATGCACTCTGCAGCGTTACTGCAAACGGTCTGCAGTGACACTGCAAACTACTTTGCAGTAGCGCTGCAACAGCTTTGCAGTAACGCTGCATCAGCTTTGCAGTGGCGCTGCAACGGCTCTGCAGTATCACTGCAAAAAGCATGCAGTATCTTTGCAGTGATATTTCACTAAGTATAAGACAGTTACGGCAGACGTTTTTTTTCAGCAATACCAAGCGCCTGCCAACTGCTTGGTGCTTACAAAATACTTGTGCGCTTCGTGAACTCCAGAATCTCGTGGATATAGCCAAAGGCAAGCCCCACTACCGTATCGGCTGCACCGTAGTATACAGCTACACGTTCTCCATCCTGCAATGCTGCGCAAGGGAACACCACATTGGGTACATCGCCTGCCAGTTCGTATGGAGCAGCAGGCGCAAGCAGATACTCACGGGTGCGGTAGAGCAACTTGGCAGGATTGTCCTTATCCAGAATAGCCGCCCCCATGGAGTAACGGAAACCGTTGCAAGTGGTTATCACGCCGTGATAGAACATCAGCCAACCTTCGTCCGTGAGGAACGGTACCGAACCCGCCCCTATCTTGGTGCATTGCCAGGCACTTTCGGGGAAAGGTGTGGGAGCCATCACATGGCGGTGTTTGCCCCAAAACTTCATGTCGGGGCTGAAGCTGATGTAGATGTCGCCAAAAGGTGTATGGCCACTGTCGCTGGGACGGCTCAAGAGTGCATATTTGCCATCGAACCTCTGAGGCAACAATACACCGTTGCGATTGAAAGGCAAGAAAGCATTCTCGCACTGGAAGAACTCCTTGAAATCGAAAGTATAGCCGATACCGATGGTGGGACCGTAGTAGCCGTTGCACCACGTAATCCAGTAGCGATCCTCAATCCATGTCACGCGCGGGTCGTATTTATATTCGGACTCTATCATGTCCGTATTCCCGGCCTTGAACTTGATTGGCTCATGCTCTATTTCCCAGTGGATGCCGTCCTTGCTGAAACCGGCAAAAATATTCATCTGCACCGCCCGGTTGTCACAACGGAACACACCGGCAAATCCGTCGCCAAAAGGCACCACTGCACTATTGAAGATACTGTTGGACGTCGGAATATGGTAACGTCCGATAACGGGATTCTGCGAATAACGCCACATCACGTCCGCACAATCTGCCGGACGCTCTTCCCAAGGGATTGAAGTAAATTTATTGTTCATAATATTTTGGATTTTTATCTTTGCACCACAGATTACACAGATGGGCACAGATTATATTCTTTTATTCAATAGTTTTTTATGCAACAAGTCTCATTCATGCTGCAAAGCTTACTTCACCTCATCGTCATGCGTAAAGGGAATGAAGTATGTTATCAGCAACGACGGTACGGCGGCCAACAGCACGTAAGTGAAGAACTTCTCGTACCCCAACAAATCACTAAAGAAACCACTCATCATCCCCGGAAGCATCACTCCCAAATTCATGATGCCGGAAGCAAAGGCGTAGTGTGACATCTGATGCTTGCCGGGAGCAATCTGCTGCATCATGAACAACGTCAGCCCCACGAAGCCGAAGCCGTAACCGAAATACTCCGCCACGATGCCCGCACCTATCAGATAAAGGTTCTCCGGTTGATAAATGGCGAGTAGCGTGTAGGCCACGAACGGAAAGTTGAACACGATGCAGAGCGAAAACAGCGTCTTCTTCAGCCCGCGCTTCGACACGTAGATGCCTGCCAACAAGGATCCCAGCACAAAAGCCGCTGAACCGAAGACACCGTTCAACGTACCGATTTCAGTAAGCGAAAGCCCCAATCCCCCCACCTCACGCGAGGAGCGCAAGAAGAGCGGTGCAATCTTCATCACAAGCCCTTCAGCAAAGCGGTAGAGGATAATGAAGCAAATGTAATAGAAGATGTGGCGCTTTGTGAAGAAATTCCTTATCACCGCCCACAGTTCCCGCATCACCTCCGCGCCCGAACGCTTGGCGTCCTGCCGCTTCTGCGTGCACGGCAACATCCGTGAATGATACCCCCCCAACAGCAACAGCAACACGGCAATGACGATAAAGATAATCATCCACGCTTCCTTATAAGCAGACATGTTCTCCTGCATAGAACGGCCTTCCATCGCCCCGAAACTCTGGGCCAGCATACCCGCCATCGCCACCAGTCCGCCGTTCGCCACCAATTTGGCGATGTTGTAGAAAGCCCCCTGCACACCGATGTACTTGGCTTGGTCGGCAGGTGACAGTTCCGCCATATACACGCCATCGCAGGCTATATCGTGCGTGGCTCCGCTGAAAGCGATGACTGCCATTGTCGAAATACTAATGGCAAAAAAGTAATCGAACTTCAACGAAAAAGCCACCAGTCCGAACAGCAATCCGCTCAACAACTGGGTGATAACCACAAAGAACTTCTTTGTGCGGTACATCTCCAGGAACGGACTCCAAAGGAACTTCAACGTCCAGGGCATCATGATGATAGAAGTCCAGAAGGCAATCTGCGTGTCGGATATGCCCAAATCCTTAAACATGAACGTAGAGACCAGGTTGACTGCAATGAAAGGCAGCCCCATGGCAAAATAAACGGAAGGCACCCAGGAAACCGGGTTACGGTAATTATTGTGATTCATAACTAATCGCACGTTATCAATTGTTTGTCTTTACCGGCTTGTCGCCCATTATCAACTCCAAAGTGCCACCGTCCGTTATGTCCTGATGCGTAAAGAACGGGCGTACCAATTCCTCGCCGTTCAACAACATCTTCTGAACATACTTGTTCGTACGACTGTTGTCCGTGGCCACCACCGTGAATTTCTTTCCATCCTTAAGGTTCACTGTCGCCTTGTCGAACAACGGGCGACCGATGGAATAGAGCGGACGGCCTGGGCAAACTTGGTAGAAGCCCATGGCATTCAGTACATACCATGCCGACATCTGCCCACAGTCTTCATTACCCGAAAGCCCGTTCGGATTGTTGAAATAAAGCGTCTGCAGTACCTCGTCCACCAACTCCTGCGTGCGCCAGGGTTGGCCCACATAGTTGTAGAAGTGAATGATATGGTGACTCGGCTCATTACCATGGGCATACTGCCCTATCAGGCCGGAAATGTCGGCAGACACTAGTTCACCTTCCAGTGAAGAATCGGCCACGAACAGCGAGTCCAACTTACCGATAAAAGCTTCACGGCCTCCCATCAGTTCCACCAGTCCCTCCACATCGTGAGGAACAAACCAGGTCCATTGCCAGGCAGTCCCCTCACAATAGTCATCACTGCGATGGTTGGAAGAGCGGGGATTGAACGGCGTACGCCAATTGCCTTTGCTATCCAGTCCACGCATAAAACGGGTAACTGGATCGAAATAGTTCTGATAGCCCTTGCTGAAATCAGCATACTTCCGTTGGTTCAGCGTGTCGCCCAACTCACCGGCCAGCACAGAGATGCACCAGTCATCGTAGGCATACTCCAAGGCCTTAGCTACTGCTTCATTATCCTTGTCGCAAGGCACGTAACCGACCTTGTTCTTCCAATATTTGGCCTGCGGCATCAAATGAGGCAATACCAAAGGATGGGTGATAATACCAGTAGTGTCATACTCCGCCACACGCAGGCAAGCGCGGTATGCCTTCTGTACATCAAAGTCGCGATAGCCCTTCATATAGGCATCTGCCACAAGGGAGGCAGCATGATAGCCTATCATCGTGCCCGTATAGTTGCCCGCCAATTCCCACATGGGAAATACACCGCCTTCGCGCTCCTTCTGGATGAGCGAGCGGATGAAGGCTTGGTTCAAATCCGGATTGATAATCGTCATCAACGGGTGGTAGGCACGGAACGTGTCCCACAAAGAGAAAATGGTATAGACGGGCTCTTCCACGCTACCCTGATGCACTTTCAAATCCATGCCAAAATAACGCCCGTCGGCATCGGTAAACAGATTGGGCTGCATACCCGTATGATAAAGCGCCGTATAGAACATGGTACGCTGGTCTTCATCCTCCGTCTCGATATCTATCTTGGCAAGGTATTCATTCCATGATTGGCGGGCTGCCCGACGCACTCCGTCAAAATCCCATCCGGGTATCTCCGCTTCCACATTCCGGCGGGCACCGTCCATATCCACAGCTGAAACACCCACCTTCACCATCACCTGCTCATCCTTCTCCGTCTGGAATTGCAATAGCACCTTGGCGGTGGGCAGCAGCGGTTCCCCTTCATCCAATGCCATGGAATCGGTCACCATTGTATAAGTAAACGGTTTGGAGAACTTGGCATAGAAGTTTATGTATTGATCGAAAGCCCAGTAAACGGTTTTCTTATGTCCGCGGATTTCTGTATCACTGATGACTTCCAGCTTCATCTCTTCATTCTTCTGACGCTGGAGGCTGTAGTCAAGGTCAAGGATAAATCCTGCTTTCCCAGACTTGGGAAACGTGTAGCGATGAATGGCGGCGCGCTTGGTAGAGGTCAACTCGGCTTGTACGCCATAACGGTTGAGGAATACGGAATAATATCCCGGTTCTGCCTTCTCCCGCCCGTGCGAGAAAGGCGAGGCGTATGCCATTTGCTGGCTCTTCTTCCCCATCGCATGATAGTCCTGACGGCCCACGGTGGGCATCAGCAGCACATCGCCATAATCACCGCAACCCGTTCCACTGAGGTGCGTGTGCGAGAATCCGTTAATGGTGGAATCGGCATAGTAATAACCGGAACAAGCATCCCACTGAAAGATGCGCGTGTCGGGGCTCGGCTGAATCATCCCGTTGGGTACCACTGCGCCCGGATAGGTATGTCCGTGCCCCCCCGTACCGATAAACGGATTTACGTAAGATGCATAGTCTTCCCCTGAAGAAGCCGGAGTACAGTTGCATACCGCCATGCCCAACCACAAGAGACATCCGGCTTGCCATGCAATAGATTTCATGTTTTTCATCCTAAATTTAAGTTTATTGAGACACATTCTTTTGCCTTTTATTGGTTAATAAAACAATTCACTCGGCAAAAACACTAATACTGCAGATTATTTTTTAATTTTAATTAGCAGAATAGAAGGATAAAGAATAAAGACATGTCGGTAAAAGAAAGAATGCAAGTTCTTGTAATTGGTAGTTGCAAGAACTTGCATTCATATCCAAACCGGAATCCTGCTATTTAATAGTTATCGGTTCATCCAATTCCACGATGCCGAGGGCTTTATCGCCTCCATTCACCAATCCGTCCATTCCATGACCGGAAGCATCTTTCACTTTCCACGTCTCTCCGTCTTGGAACTGGTCGGTTCCGTTCAACTTATAATAAGCAGCAAGGCCTTCCGATTTCGGGTCAACCGTAATCATGTTTTCCTTGATTTGACTCTCCGTGCGCGACACATTCCAAAGTCTGACTTCGCTCATGCGACCATAGAACGGACGTTCGCCCCACATGAATCCGGCCACCTTACCGATAAAGAAGTCGCCCTTACCGAAATCGAAGCTCGGAATATCCCAAACCGCTTCGGAAGCTTTTTCTCCATTGATGAAGATGGCAGTCTTGCCGGTAGGCTGATTGTAAGTGAACGCCACGTGATACCATTTCCCGGTTCCCAAAGCCTGAGAAACGCTGTATTCCGATTTGCCTGCAATCTGCAAATGGTCTTTCTCCAGCAAAGGTGCATCACCGATACGGAAAATCAGAGTTCCCTCGCATCCCATAACAGTATTGTTGTTTCCAAAGAAATCAATATAAATCAATGCTTCGTAAGTAACGGATGTGAATTGGGTACCGGGAAGCAAAGGTATCCTCACATAATTGTTATACACACGAGCCACCTTCATAATCCGCACGGGCTTGTGGAGGATAAAATAAACCACATCTCCCCCTTGGGAAACCGGTAGAGAAGCAGACCGTACACGCACCGGAAGCAGATAAGACTTACCTTCTTCCACCTTATCCAACTTAGAAAATTTCACCGATACCGATCCGGCATACACCTCTCCGGAAGGAACAGTGGCAACAGCATTTCCCAAATCTACGGCAGTAGCATCGAACATCTCATATTCCGTTCCATACTTTTTGTTATAAGCCTCAATTACAGAAGTATCGGCCACTTCATAAGACACCTCTACCTGCGAAGCACACAAGGATGACACACGTGCCCGCAACTCATGGGTCATCGCTTCGCCCTCTTCCACCTCTATCCGGTACTCCCTTTCTTCAAAATAGACCTTAGGTTCCAGCAAATCACTTTCGCTATCATTGCAACTGACCGACAGCATGGCTATGAAGCAAAACACCATATATTTCAACAAATATTTATTCATATCTTTCATATTCTAAAATTTGATTCACTACTTATTTTTTCCTTTGCTTTCTTTCCATTCGTTGAACACACGCTGATTAATCTGTATGGCTTGACGCATCCATTTATAATCGGGTGCATTGTCATAGTCATTATCAAAGCGATAAGCTCCCACACCGCCTTTATACCCTTCTTCCGGCATCCAGGCGGCCTGTTTCAACAATTGCCCTCCATTGGAAGCAAACGATTCGAAGTTCTCCGTGACAATGAGTTTCTCATTGATATTGCCAGGCGAATGCAAATAAGGAGAAGCATGCCCATACGCCTGAGTTATCCAGTAATCCACATAATCTTCTATCTCAGGCAAGAAATCATTGATATGCCCGTCGATGCATAGCAGTTTATGCCCTTTGTTCTCCGGGTCGCTCTTAGGACCGATGTATTTGCCCAACTCTTTCACCACGAAACCGATGTTACGGCTGCCGATAGTACCGTCGGAATCATTGAAACCGTTACCCGGTTCCCAGTCGATATCATATCCGTCCCACTCGCCGGTCACCAACGAGTCACAGATGGCTTTGGCAAATTTGGAAAGAGCCCGTTCCAGCTCTTCCTTGTTGTTCAAGTCATGCGAAGTAAACCCCCAGAAGTCCCAGCGAGCAAACTTTCTTTCTTCTGTCAGCTTAGCTTCGCTCCAACCCTCTTCTATGGCTTTTTTTTCCACTTCATCGTATACCGAAGTAGGGGTGCGCCCTTTGCCCAAGTGTGAAAGCAGGCAGACTTCCAATAACCTGATGCCTTTCACTTTTTGCACAAACTCCTTGTCTTTCTTCTGCGCCTCAGTGATTTCATAACGTCCTGGGGCACCGCTCCACATAGATATGATATCCATACTATCGGGCACAGAAGTGAGATACCCCCTCCGCATGGCTCCCGTCGGCGCCCAGTTGGAAAACCAGCCGAACGCAACGGGGCGGCCATAATTCTTGGCGGTTTCTTTATACGCGCGCAAGTCGGCATAGTACGCTTCGCTCTCCACGTCATCTTTGGTATTGTTACCACCGATATGATCTATCTCAATGCTCTCAATATCCGTGCAGGCAGTAGCCATCAAACCAAGCAACGGAACAATATATAATAGTTTCTTCAATTTTTTCATATTTTTCTTATTTCTAACGTAAGACATCGTTTATCACTTGCAATCCCACCACAGACGGGTAGAAGATTTGTCTTCACCACCCTTCCCATTATTGAGCAACTTCAGGATGGCCTGATAGTTGGCCTCGTCCTCCGTTGTCTGATGGAAACTGGTCGGATAAATCATTCGGCGCACTCCTTTTTCAATGGTGGCTCCTTGGAACGAACCTCTGTTTGCCATCACCGGATTCAAGTCGGGATAGCCAGTTCTTCTCCACTCCGTCCAAGCCTCTTGACCGTTGGGAAAGAGCGCAAGCCACTTCTGGATAATAATCTTCTCCAATTTTTCTTCCCGGCTGCCTTCAAACTTGACTGTAACGGCACGAGGGGCGGAAAAACTGCAAGAGTAAGAACCACCGAACTCATGCTTGATTGGTACATTGCCGGAGTTCATGTAATCATCGACCGAAGCTGTCACCCCGTTTTCCTGGAACGACATCCCAATACCTTGCTTGTAGAGTTCGTCGGCATTACCGAATTCACCTCCCCACACCAAAGCAGCTTCAGCACGTAAGAAATAGACTTCGGAAGCACGCATCCAATAGGTCGGAGTGTCACCTTTGATATTCGGCTTTGAGAATGTCGTATAGACATCGTTCTGCCCGTAAAGATGCCCGGCAGGAATGGCTTGATATTTCTTGCCATCGAATGCCAACTGTCCCAAAGTACATTTGTCATCCACCGGTTTGAAGTAAGCGCTCAGACGTGGGTCTTCGTAACCCATCAGGTAAGAGAACATGGACGACCCCATGCGCGATTCATTGTACTGCTCGGCCAACCACTCGATGTTGTTGCGGAAAGTGATGCCCGCACCCGAACTCATCTGCGCCTCTTCGTCTTTGGAGGTCATCACTCCGATGGAGTGTTTCACGGCCAAAGCCGCATACCGCTTTGCCAGTTCGGTATCGGCAAAACGTACGCGCATCGCCAGACGAAGCATCAGCGAATTGGCATACTTCACCCATTTCCTAGAGTCACCCGCATAAACCGCATCATAATCTTCCATAATGGTCACCCCGGCATCCGCTTTCTTGGTCAAAACCTCCACAGCATCGGCCAAGTCTTTGAACATGGCAGCATATATGTCCTTCTCCAAGTCGAAAGGAATGTTCATCGTAGCATCGGCTGCATGTGAATAAGGCATCGGCCCGAAACTCTCCAACGCCTTGTGCCAAGCCGAAATCTTCAATACTTGTGCCAAGGCAAAGACTTCGGGAGTGTCGTTCTTTTCAGAAGCGGCTTTCAATTTTTTCCACGGGTCGAGTGCATTGGTATAAGAACGTGCATAAGTACCCTTAATCCATCCGTCAATCAAATAATAACTGGTATTGTTGTTACCACCGTTCCAAGAGTTGTTTTGTGAGAAGAATCCACTCCAGCAGTCGGCAGACAGATGATAGTCGGTCTGGTACATGTTGATGATGTCCGTATCGTCGGCTTGTGTCCCTACCGGGAAGACGGTCTGCTCCATCGTTGTCACCAATCCTCCGACGGCAACACCGTCCATGGCTTCTTCCTTCTCGTTCATTTCAGCCCAATTGGTATTGATTTCCTCGTAATCGCAGGATGCCAACAATGCTAGGGCATATATTCCCGCTAAAAGCTTATATTGATTTATCTTTTTCATATTAAAAGTCGGTCTGTTATAATTTGAATTTAATACCAAAGCCAAAGCTACGCACACTTGGCTGCATAAAGTAATCGTTGCCTTGTCCGTAGGTGGCGGTAGAGGGAGTCAGTTCGGGGTCGAACGGAGCCTCGCAGTACACCATCCAGGGATTGTTGGCAATGAAGGAAACCGTCACGTCCTTCAGTACGTTGCCAAACCAGCGGTTGGGCATGGTGTAGCTGAGTGTCAACTCCTGCAAACGGATGTTGGTAGCGCTGTAGACATAGTAGCCGGAGGTCTCGTAACCTCCTGTACCAATCATCTGGTAGTAGGTCTTTGCATCTACCCTGCCCTGTCCCGGCAATAATGCACCGCCATTGTCACGTGCCTCGGCCGAACGCTTCGACACGCCGAAACGGTCGAGCAATGCTTCGGTAGAGGAGGTAACCACACCTCCGAAACGTCCGTTGAGCAGGAAGCTGAGTCCGAGTCCTTTGTACGACAAGGAGTTGTTCCATCCCATATTGAAGTCGGGGGAAGTCTTGCCCAAATAGACGGGCTTACCGCTATTATCCAGTTCAAACGTACCGTCACTCTTTATCTCTACATAACCCTGATGATCTTTCTTCAAGAAGGTATTGGCGTAAATGTCGTGAATGCTGCCACCTTTCCTCAAAATGATACGTCCGCCATCTTTCACAACTTCAGAAATCTGGATGGGATCGTCCAACAAATCAGTATGGTAACCATCCACCATTTCTTTAATTCTGTTGACGTTACGCGAAAATGTCAATGTGGAGGAGAATGCCAGTCCGTTCTTCAGCTTGTCATTGTAACCCAAAGAGGCTTCCCATCCGCGGTTCTCCACATTACCGGCCTGCAAGTAAATCTGCTTGTAACCGGTAAATTCAGGCAAGTTACCCAAGAAAGTCTGGTTCTTGGTATTGGAATGGTAGTAAGTGACTTCTGCACTCAACTTGTTCCACAAACGCAAACTTAAACCGAATTCATACGAACGGGTACGCTCTGCCTTGAAGTCGGTAAACGGATAGATATAGGTAGGCTTCACCGTACCGCCGTCAATGGGAGTTGTCACCGTACCGGGAGTCAGACCGGAACGGGAAATTGGAGCGCCCACTTCGGTAAAGGAACCACGTACCTTCAAGTAAGAAATGAACCGGGGCAAATCTACCATTTCGGAAATGATGGCCGACAAACCTACGGAAGGATAGAAGAAGGACTCTTCGTCGGTGTTCACCAGACGGGAGTTCCAGTCGTTACGTCCGGTCAGCGTCAAGTAAAGCATACTCTTCCAGCCTAATTCCACATTGGCAAAGACGGCATGGTTGCGCACGCGGCTATCACCGCCCTTTTCGGAGACACGTCCATTGGCCGGGTCGATGTTGACTGCCACGAATTTATTGGGTACCAGGCTCAATGTTCCTTTATATCCTCTCTCCAATAGCCAATAGTTAGAATAGCTCCAGCCCAAGTTAGCAGCAATGCTGAAGTCCCGGATATGCTTGTTGACATTCAGCATGAAGTCGGCGTATTCTTGGCGGTCGTTATAGTTGCTGTAGCCATAATGTCCTTTCTTTCCCTCGGCAAACTTCTGGTCGGAAGTGGCGTAAATCTTGCGTTCGAAGAGCACATGCGTATCGTCCATGCGGAAGCGTGCGGCGGCGTTCAGCCAGTCGGTAATCTTGTAGGTCAGCCCCACGTTGAACATGTAGCGGCTCTTCTCGTTGGTAGCCACATTGCGGTAGGCAGTCCAGTAAGGGTTCTGCGAAGCGTAGGTAGGTTCGGACACCGGCCAGTATTGTACGGGAAACTTACGGCTGTCATCATAACGCTCAAAAGTCTTGATGTCTTCAAAGTTTTCTCCCCGCGGGAAGAGGTAGGCAGCCATCACCGGATTCCAGTACTGTCCTTGCGACACCATGTTGCGGTCTTTCTGCTTCACATACGACGCGCCCAGGTCGAGTTGCAGTTTATCCTTGAAGAAGGTGGCAGTGTTGCGGATAGTGAAGTTCAGACGGTCGTAAGAGTTATTGGGCACAATACCGGCCGAGTTGGTGGATGATACGGACGCGAACGTCTGGTTCTGCTTGGTGCCCGTGGTCAATGTCAACGAGTTGATGAAGTTGGTTCCGGTATTGAAGAAGTCGTCCTTCGGATCGTAGGCAGAAGGGGTAGCCAGCTTTTCTCCCCAGCTTTCGTACATGTCCTTTTTATTGCCGTAGGTGCTCTGGAACTCCGGTGTCATGTAGGCTTTGCTAAACTCCGTGGAAGAAGAGAACTGGACGGAAAGTTTTCCTTCCTTGCCCTTTTTGGTAGTAATCAGAATCACCCCGTTGGCGGCGCTGCTACCGTACAAGGCGGCTGCCGAAGGGCCGCTCAACACGGAGAGGCTTTCGATGTCTTCGGGGTTGAAGTCAGCAATACCTTCCGTTCCGGCCTTGCCCTCACCCATGATACCGCTGTCCGTATTCCCCATATTGGTGTTGAACAAAGGGATACCGTCCACCACGTAGAGTGCATTGTTGTCGCC
Source organism: Bacteroides sp. AF25-38AC (assembly GCF_003602995.1). Taxonomy (NCBI): domain Bacteria; kingdom Pseudomonadati; phylum Bacteroidota; class Bacteroidia; order Bacteroidales; family Bacteroidaceae; genus Bacteroides; species Bacteroides sp. AF25-38AC. Next base: position 135,039 of record NZ_QTMD01000005.1, read on the forward strand.
CTCGATGGACTTGGCTCCACGCATCACCACGCGGGTAGCTCCTCCCACGCCGCTAGCACTCTTGTTGATGCTTACACCGGCAATCTTTCCGCTCAGCGAGTTCACGAAGTTAGCATCCTTCACACGGACCAGCTCGTCTTGTTTCACCTGCTGCACGTTGTAGCTCAACGCTTTCTCGGCACGCTTGATACCCAGGGCAGTGACCACTACCTCGTTCAGCTTCTGCGAATCTTCTTCCAACAGCACATTCAGGATTCGATCGTCTATTATCTTGATTTCCTTAGTAGTATATCCCACATAAGAGATTTCGAGAACGTCCCCCTTGTTTACCGCCAAGTTGAACTTGCCGTCCAAATCAGTAATGGTACCGGCAATGGTATTCTTCACCTTCACGTTGACGCCAATCAGCGGTTCGCCGGTAGCATCCTTGACCACGCCGTCCACCTTGATTTTGGGTTCTTGTTGCTTTATCTGTTTCGTGGACAAGATTATCTGATTGTCTACCAATGTATAAGTGACATTTGTTCCACGAAACATGTCATCCAGGATCTCTGTTATCTTTCCCGACCGGCTGTTTACCGAAACAATGCGGTCTGCCTGAATCGTCTTGTTATTATAGAGGAACACATAGTCGGAGTTCTCCTCTATCTTATTCAATACATTTTCTATGGAAACACTCGACATAGAAAAGGAGCCTCGCGTCCGCTGGGCGTACCCGTTACTGGCAGGAAGCTGTAATACAACAGCAAAAAGTAGTATTAGACTTATCCTCATAGGTAAAGGAAGTTTTAATTTTAAGGTATATTTAAGGCATACTGCACTAAATGAATGATTATTTTTCATACATTTGCGGTTAACTAAAGTTTATTACTAAATGAACTAAGGTTTGATTCACGGCTTCTTGTCTGCTAAACCAAAATCCGTGAGTTTTTTAATGAGTAGGGAAGAAAGCTGTGGGGACAGTTTTCTTCCTTTTTTGTTTTTGCTCTTCTTATACTATATCATAGGCTCTTTATGGTTTTAAGGGTTACTAATATAAGTTTACTATAATCCTAGCCTTCGTAAGGGTATCGTCTGCCTGCTGCGCAGCATCTTCCACCCTCCACTTCAAGGCTGCCGACTTTGCCAGATAATCCAAAATCTGCTGCAAGGTCTCTTTGTGGAAAGTCGCCCGGTACTTGTATTCCTTTCCCAACCTATTGTCAAACTCAATATCCACATTGAAATGCCTTGAAAGCCTTTTGAATATCTCTTCCAACGTCGCATTCCTGAAAATCAGCTTTCCGTCTTTCCAAGCCACCTTCTCGTAGACATCCACTTTATTTTTAATCCATTTCCGACTGTTCCGATTGTAAAGCAACTGCTCTCCGGGTAACAATTCCATTGTCTCCTGATTGGGGGTTACCACATTTACCTTACCTTTCTCCAACACCGTACCAATAAGTTCTTCATCCTCGTAGGCAGCCACGTTGAACTTCGTTCCGTATACATATACACTCAATCCATCCAGTGTGTTCACATAAAAAGGACGTTTCTTGTCGGCCTGCACTTCAAAATACGCTTCCCCTTTCAGTTCCACGCTCCGATTGTCTTTCCTGAAAACTATGGGATAACGCAAGGTACTTCCCGCATTGAGCCACGCCACCGAATGGTCAGGAAGCTCATAACGGATGACCGAACCTTTGGCAGCCGTGACTTCGGCGTAGCAGTCTACCGCTTCCGGTCCACTGAAATATAAGTAGCCCAACGTCAGCGAAATCATCAGCAAAGGTAACGTCAAGAATGCGGCATAGCGCATCAAGCTATCATACATCTGCCTACCCCGCTTTTTCCTTATCAACTGCTGTGTCCGTTCAAAAGCTTTGGCCACATCAATTGATTCCATTTCCCGGATATCATCTCCCAATGCTTGTGCTTTCCGAAACAATAAATCCGAATCTAATTTTTCCATAATCTCTAAACCTTATAACCTATTTATAATTGCAATTACATAGATAATACAATCGGGAAATCAAAAAGGGACAGCTAAAACAAAGTTTTTTCAATTGGGTCCTTAATAACAAAATACTACTTGCCTATTGCCACAGCTTTGTTCTTTTAAATTTCAAAAAGAACCTTTTATTTGACTTTCTTATTGTATATTTGCCTTCGAAATACTGTAGATATATTATGAAACTATCTCTTAATGAACAAAGCAAGAAACAAGTATTCAAGCAGCTCTACGAGGAGTACTATGCCCCCTTCTGCTTGTATGCCAAGCGTTTTGTTGACAATAAAGAGACTCGCGAAGACATTGTTTCCGAAGTATTCGCCTCCCTATGGAACAACATGGACAACTTCGAGATAGACCCGAAAACGATATTGGGTTACCTCAAGATGTGCGTGAGGAACAATTGCCTGAACTACCTGAAGCATCAGGAATATGAATGGAATTATGCGGAAGTCGTCAAAAAGAAAACCCCTGTCTACGAAACGGAACCGGACAGTGTATATACCTTAGACGAAATGTACCGGATGCTGTACGGTACCCTGAACAAGCTTCCCGAGAGCTACCGCATTGTCTTCATCGAGAGCTTCTTCAAGGGAAAAACGCATACAGAAATAGCGGAAGAGCTGAACCTTAGTGTGAAGTCAGTCAACCGCTATAAACAAAAAACATTGGAATTTCTGCGCAACGAGCTAAAAGAATACATGCCGTTGCTGCTGCTATTCATTTCCCGGTAGGACTCCACCTTATTAAAGGTATTGCTCATCAGGGAATCTTGTGAGCATAATAATCCATTTACTCTTCCGGCTTCAGCGGTTCGCTGCCCATAGTCAGTTCCAGTGTACCGCCGTCCACTATATCCTGATGCGTGAAGAATGGAGTCTCCAGCTTATTGCCGTTCAGCACAATGCTCTGCACATACTTGTTATCGCGGCTATTGTTGTGGGCTATCACCTTGAACGACTTGCCGTCTTTCAGATGAACGGTCGCCTCGTTGAACAGCGGGCGTCCGATGGAATATACCGACTTGCCGGGGCATACCTGATAGAAGCCCATCGCATTCAGAATGTACCATGCAGACATCTGTCCGCAGTCTTCATTGCCCGAAAGTCCGTCGGGGTTGTTGAAGTAAAGCGTATGCAGCACCTCATCCACAATCTCCTGCGTACGCCAGGGCTGGCCTACGTAGTTGTAGAGATGGGCAATGTGATGGCTCGGCTCATTGCCGTGAGCATACTGGCCTATCAGACCGGAAATATCCACCGAAGTCGATTCACCTTCCAGCTTGGAATCGGCAGTGAACAGAGAATCCAACTTGCCGATGAAAGCGTCGCGTCCTCCCATCAGTTCTACCAATCCGTCTACATCGTGGGGAACGAACCAAGTCCACTGCCATGCCGTACCTTCGCAATAGTCATCGTTACGGTGATTGGATGCGCGGGGGTTGAAAGGCGTACGCCAGTTGCCCTCACTGTCCAGTCCACGCATGAAACGGGTACTCGGATCGAAATAAACTTTATATCCCTCGGCAAAGGCAGCATACTTGTCGCGGTTGACTTCGTCGTCCAAGGCACCTGCCAGTACAGAGATGCACCAGTCATCGTAAGCATACTCCAGCGCTTTTGCCACGGACTCATTGTCTTTGTCGCAAGGCACGTAGCCAATCTTGTTCTTCCAGTACTTGGCCTGCGGCATCAGATGCGGCACAACCAAAGGATGCGTGATAATGCCCGTCGTATCGTATTCTGCCGTACGGAGGCAAGCCTTATAGGCCTCCTGCACGTCGAAGTTACGGTATCCCTTTACATACGAATCCGCTATGAGGGAAGCTGCATGATAACCAATCATGGTACCCGTATAGTTTCCGGCCAGTTCCCACATAGGCAGGACGCCGCCCTCGCGGGACTTCTGGATGAGCGAACGGATGAAGGCCTCGTTCAGTTCTGGATCGATAATCGTCATCAGCGGATGATAGGCACGGAAAGTGTCCCATAAAGAGAAAATGGTGTAGACAGGCTCGTCCACCCTGCCTTGATGGGGCTTCAAGTCCATACCAAAGTAACGTCCGTCAGCATCGGTAAATAAGTTGGGCTGCATGCCCGTGTGGTAAAGTGCCGTGTAGAACATGGTACGCTGGTCGTTGTCCTTCGTATCGATGTCAATCTTGGAGAGATAAGTGTTCCACTGCTGGCGGGCAGCACGGCGCACACCGTCAAAATCCCATCCGGAGATTTCGGCTTCCACATTCTTGCGGGCACCGTCCATATCCACGGCAGACACACCTACCTTTACCAATACCTCCTCATTGGGCTCCGTCTGGAATTGCAGTAAAGCTTTAGCTGTAGGCAGAAGCGGACCGCCTTCGTCCAATGCCATGGAGTCCGTGACCAGCGTATAGGTAAATGGTTTGGAGAACTTGGCGTAGAAGTTGATATACTGGTCGAAAGCCCAATATACAGTCTTCTTGCGTCCACGGATTTCAGTATCGCTGATTACTTCCAGCTCCATCTGTTCATTCTTCTGGCGCTGAATGCTATAATCCAAGTCGAGGATAAAGCCTGCATCTTCCGCTTTCGGGAAGGTATAGCGATGAATCGCCGCACGTTTGGTAGAGGTCAGTTCGGCTTTCACCCCGTAGCGGTCCAAAAATACGGAATAATATCCCGGTTCGGCTGTTTCATTCTCGTGGGAAAAGGCAGAGGCGTACGCCATCTGCTGGCTCTTCGAGCCCATAGAGTGGTAATCCTGCCGCCCTACAGTGGGCATCAGCAACACATCCCCGTAATCGGCACAACCCGTACCGCTGACGTGAGTATGTGAAAATCCGTTGATAGTAGTATCTGCATAGTAATATCCGGAGCAGGCATCCCACTCGTAGATACGCGTGTCGGGGCTGGGCTGAATCATTCCGTTGGGAACTACCGCTCCGGGATAGGTATGCCCATGTCCGCCCGTACCGATGAACGGATTGACGTAAGACGCATAGTCCGGTGCCGTCTGGGTACAGCTGCAAACCGCCCCCAGCAGAAAAAGTCCGCCCAACAGTATGGAACTAGATTTCATGTTTTTCTTCATATTGTTTATTGTATAAGTAAGTGTATAGCTTCATAATAGAATCTTGTTATATGAGAATGCTTGAGGAGGGCCGCCCCATTACTTTGAGCAAAGCCCTCCTTTGTTTCATGTATGAAAAGGTTCAAGCATCCATTTTTCCGAAACCTCAGTTTACGGAAAACATGGCATCAGCGTACCTTCTTCATCGTATAGTTCTCACTCACGAAGTAAGGAACATCGGGGAAGATGTCGTTCTCAATCTCACCGCCTACATACTTATAAGGGTTGATAGCCCATCTGTTGCCCAAACCATAGATACGCATATCACCGTTAGGAGCAATATCGCCATCCATGGAATAATTATCATACTTAGGATATGCTTTCCACTGGAAGGCATTACTATAAGTACCGAAATGCATCTTGTAGGTAGCAGGGTCTTCAGCATCGCCCTCATGAATGGTTTGCGGATAGATGAGCAGTGCACCGTTATAGTAATCGCAATGCATCGGATACTTACCGGTAATTTCGGGGAAAGTACCCCAGTTGTAAACTACATATCCGGTACCTTCTTCATCTTTCTCTATAATTACATTCTTCTCAAAATCCTGACTGCCTTTCCAATCCCACCAGCGAGGATTGCCTTCTTCATCCACATAGGTAAAGAGGGAGTTACTGGAAGTTACTTTCCATTCACCGACCAAATCTTCATAGCCCATCATCTTTCCTTGATAAGCTTCACCAGTACGGTTCCAGTACTTACCGCTCCACTCCACTTCATCATCAAAAAGTACTTTACTTATTTCCGAAAGCAGCGTATAATACTGATACATCAGCGGTTTGGGATTGTAGAACATCTGAATGCCATAACCTTCATCTTTCACTTTTTGGAATTTGCTCTTGTCAAATCCATTCCAACCTCCGTTCAACTCATCATTAATCTTCCAAGGCAGCGGAGCATACTTGGATTTGGGCAGGTTCTCAAAATGAGACTCTTCACGGCCAAAGGCTCCCTCGGGATTCTGATTCTGGTAGTAACCGTAGGTCATATAGTCCACAATGTCACCTACCTTCATACCCTCTACCTCACCGTCTGGAGAGTCGAGCGAACCATATTCATACACACCGATCAGCTTGTCTCCAAATACCTGGCGGCACTCATAAACCAAACGCGCGAAGTTGGCACGTGAGCGTGTTTCGAAGCCGGGACCGGGATTGGAGTTGTTGTAGTTGGTGTACTCATCATCAAAGTCGATGCCATCCAAACCATAAATATCCAAGTAGGCTTTCAGTTCCTTGGCAAAGTCTTTGGCAGCAGCTTCCGAAAGGTTACCCATACCAGCCTCGTCATGGTTGCCAAGAATAGTCATAGCCACCTTAATGCCCTTAGCCTGCAAAGGACGGATGAACTTATCCGCATTTCTCAGCAAGAAGGAAACCTGGTCATTGCAGAAAACATGTACGCGACCGGTCTTGCTATCCACATTGATGTTGGCAGCAAAAATGCTGACTACATCAAAGAAAGGCTTTCCGTTGCTCTTCATGGTATATTCACCCATATTCAAGATGTTCTCGTCATTTACTTCCACAAAGCAATGTGTAAGTATATCACCCTTACTGATACTCTCAGGAATAGCAGCCAAAGGCTTTACCAAGTAAATATATTCCTGATTGTTTGTAGAAACTTCCACACCGTTATTGGCAGATGCAGAAACGGCAACAGCATAAGTCTGTCCGATTGTGCCTCCGGCATTGATATTCAGTTCCACAGAAGCCGACTTCTGTTCGCCCGCCTTGATAGTGGCAGTTCCACCGTTCGCCAGGCTCAGCTTATCGGCGGGATACATTTTATAGCTTGTTCCATTCTTCTTATTGTAAGCCTCCAAAACGTCTTCGTCCACTTTGAAGGTCACCGTAACATCCTGCTCTGCAGCTTTGCTCAGTTCAAAATAGAGATGTCCGGTAGCAACCTTGTCGCCAAAAACAGAAATCGGAGTAAGTTCACGTGCACCGGCGGCAGACTTTACATAGCCATACACGCCATCCACAGTATCCAGCTTGTCACTGTTGCCGGTGTTGATGACAACATCATCTTCACAACCGGTGAAGCATATTCCTGCACATGCAAAAGCCATTGCCAGCAAGCCTGATTTTACATGATTCATATATTTCATAATCAATATCTTTTTATTTGAATTAAGGTATAACTAAATTATTTAGCGGGCAGTTCCACAGCAGTCCAAGTCAATGATTCCACTGCAGTAGCATTGTTCTCATTTCCGCTATAATCGTGAATGGCAGTACCGGCGCCCTCATCGAACTTCCAGTAAGAAACCAGTCCGTCAGCATCCGGCTCTACCTGGTAGAAGTGGTCCTTTGCATTGATTTCTGCTGATGTCAACACCTTGTTCCAGATACGCACCTCTGAGATATTACCTTCCAACCAACGGTCACGATTGTATGAATGGCCAATCCAGAATCCGTTACCTTCATCGGTCATGGTCTGGCCCCAGTTCACGACTCCGCAGTCCAAAGTAGTCTCCAGCATATTCTTACCATTGATGTAGATTATAACTGTTTTTGCATCCGCATCGTAGGTCACAGCGATATGTGTCCATTCGTTTGTCGGAATAACCAGACTCTCATCGGTCACATTGCCGCTACTTGTAGCCACCTGCAACTGGTTTTGAGGAATTCCGGCATCACCGATGCGGAGCAGGAACTTACCTTCGATACCCATAATGGAAGTCAGCATCTTGTCAAACTTGCTTACACGAATCAACGCTTCTGCCGTCAGCTTATTCATATTATTGGCTACATCTGGATTGGTCCAAGTTACGTAAACCAGATTCTTGGTAATATCAGGAACCGTATTAATCAATGCGGCACCCTTCAGCACGTAGTACATGGTACCGGAGCTCTTCAAGACTCCGATGCTTGCCTGGTCTACCGTAACCGGCAATACATATACCTTCTCACGATCCAGCTCCGTCAAGTTCTTGAAGCTGACAGTGATGTCGTCTGAAATGACAGCACCGGCCAAAATGGTAGCCTGCGGAGTTTCTACCGTATAATAGTTTTCCGGCAGAGCCTCGGCTGTGTCATAATAGGTAGCGTTATAAGTAGCTACCAGTGAAGGGTCCGCCTTCAAGGCAATAGTTATATCCTGCGATTCAGGACGGGCCATTGAAATCCGGAATGAACCTTCCGTATCGGAAACAGTGTTTTTCAACAACACAGTACTGGTCATCGCCGAGCCGTTGATATACACCTGATTATCGAAATTCTCAACGTCATTATCATTACAAGCAGCAAATACACCTGCCAATAATGCCATCGATACTAAATATATACTTTTCAGTTTCATGATATTCTTTTATTTTTTAGGAGCAGGATTCATAATATTGATAGCTTCTCTCACGTATTGATAGGTATTGGTAGCATTGTAATAATCATTCTGCATGTTCTCAATAGCCAGACCAGCTTTTGTAAACTCTGCAGACGGTTCTGTCACCCAATAAGCAGCTTCCGACAGAGCTCTCAAAGCATTGTAATATCCGGTAGTCTTATCTGTTGTATCCAGAGAGACGGTAGATGCCGATACAATGAAGCGGTCAGCCGGAACACCGTCTGCCATCAAGGCCTGAAGCGCTTCTATCCCCAGTTGGGCAACATCCGTGACATCATTTGTAATCAAGATGATATGGTCACAAGAAGAGAGCACAGACTGGCCTATCAGGTTGGCAGGATACCCCTGGAACACCAGTTGCTTACCTGAATTGGCACTCTTCCAGTTGGATATCACACCGAAGAAAGTATCCTGATTTGCCTTTGCTTCAGCCTTGTCGGCTTCGGACATGTAGATAGGATTGCTACCACGATACTCGGCTACAATACCGTCGAAAGGTGCTTCAAGAGCTATCAGTCTGTTCAGCTCAGCCGACAGATAAGCCGAGAATGCAGATGTTTCTGTTCCTTCTTTCACCTTGTCGGTATGTTCCTTCAAGATATTGTCATAGCTGATGGAATAGAATACTTTCGTTCCCTTCTCATGTACATTTGCAATATCTTCCAATTCGAATTCCGCCAAATCGGGAGTAGTTGCGATAATTACGTCCAGGCTGTCGGGAACATCCGACATGTGCTGCCCGCGGCTGAAAGGAACTTTCTCACTATTATCAAACCAGCCGTATACAATCTTATGGTCAGAATTCTTGTATTCCTGCAAGTTCTTCAGATACTTGGCATACAGTTCGGGAGACTGTTCGTCGATTCCGGGTTCTTTCAGTTTAATACTCTCTGAATCCGTCCAGTCGGAGCAGGCAGACAATGCCAATACGGAAAAAGCTGCCAGCGCGATTCCTTTGAATGATTTCTTATATAATTTCATAATTATTCAGCATTTATTGTTATTATTTGCGTGCCCACCATACGTCAGTAGCCATGTTGTCCGGTCCACCCAGATAGCTGTTTACTGCCTCTTGCACGTTTTCAGTATTACTTGTATATTCTTCAGAAGGATAAGGCATACGGCGTGCACCTTTCTCGCTATCAACAATTCCACCACTCAAGTTACCTTCACTGGTTGCAGGCAACAGTTTGGGATAGCCTGTACGGCGATAGTCAGCCCAAGCTTCGTTACCTAACGGCCAATTCGCAATCCACTTCTGGGTAATGATACGTTCCTGTTTTTCTTCCTTGGATGCCCCTTCATTCCACTTGACAGTAATGGCTGAAAGGTTCTTTTCATAAGTATTAAGACCGGCGGGATCTTTGTAAAGAGCAGGTACACTGCTTTCATCAGCCAGATAGCTGTCTACACCGGTAGCTCCCCACTGTTCGAAAGAGAGACGGACACCTTGTTCATAAAAATCAGCAGCGGTTCCTTTCATGTTGAAACCATAGATTGCAGTGGCTTCAGCACGCAAGAAGGCAACTTCTGCCGCATTCATCCAAAGCACGGGATCAGAAGAGGAAATCTTCACACGCGAATAATTGATGAAATACTCTTTCATCTTACTGAGGTTGATACCGCGACGTAATCCTACATAAGTCTCTCCAGGCCATTTTGATTCCTCAAAATAGCTGGCACGACGATTGTCGTTGTAACCGTTCATGTAGCAGATGATGTCGGCAGCAGGATGGGTATCACCACCTGAAGCTTCTTCATTGTAACGTACTGCCACAAACAACGGATTGCTAATTGTACCGAAATACTTCCATGTAGCATTGTCTGCATTTGTTTCAATCAGACCCAACTCGTGATTCACTGCACTTTCAGCCATTTCTTTAGCCTTAGCAGGGCTTACATTGGCAATACGGATAGCCAAACGCAGTTTCAATGAATTGGCAAACTTCACCCACTTCTGTACATTACCACTGTACACGAAATCTGCAGAAGCAACCAACGCCGCATTTCTGTTTTCAGTCAGCACCTCGATGGATTCGTCCAGTTCCTTGAAGAATGCGTTATATACTTCTTCCTGCGTATCATAAGGAATGGTAATCTTGCCATCCTGACCGATTTTAGAATAAGGAATAGGACCATACGCATCAGTCACGCGACTCATGGCAGCAACCTTTATGATTTGAGCAATGGCATAAGGAACCGGATTATTGGTATTCTCCGATACTTGTTTCACTGTGCTCAAGTTACCGTAAAGTGTTGAAATGATACGGTCACTTATCAAGAACACACGCGTCCAGTCATTTGTAGCATTAAAATTGGATATTGTATTGGACCAGCCGGCATTTGAATCGGCAAAATAACCTCCCAACGGTCCACCCAACAAACAATCAGTAAACTGTGCCGTATTGACATCTGATGAGATAACCGTACTTGCCAAGTTACTCATGGCAGAACCCAGTGCATAATCATCCGGAGTCAAATCACCCGGTTGATAAGGATTGGAGTTGATATCCATATAATTGCCGGTACAGGACATAAAGCCCATAACCAACGGAGCAACAATCAATTTATTTATAATATTTTTCTTTTTCATATCGTTTGGTATTAAAATTTAAAGCTCAAGCTAAAGCCGATGTTACGCAAAGCCGGCATCATGAAATAGTCTATTCCCTGATAAAAGTTATCGGTAGAAGCTACACTTTCGGGATCGAAAGGAGCCTTGCTGTAAATCATCCACAAGTTGCGGCCTACCAACGAAACCTTGATATCGCACACATCATTCAACAACTTTCTGGGGATGGTGTAACCCAAAGATACTTCCTGCAGACGAACATTGGTAGCAGAATAAGTGTAGTATTGGGGAACAGACGTGCCGCTACCTACTACACCGTACCATGTTTCGGGGTTTACCTTATCTCTACCATTCACCAACACGTAACCTAAATCACGTGCATCGGCAGAAGCCTCGGACACACCGTAATAGTCCAACATAGCTTGTGTACGTGAGTAAACCACACCACCCAAACGGGCTGAAATCAAGAAACCTGCTGTGAAATTCTTCCAAATGAAGTTATTACGCCAAGCCAAATTACCTTTAGGAAGTACGCTTCCCAACTTGATGTATTTATCCGGGTCCGTTATGGCTTCCGTAGCAACCGTTCCATTTTGGTCCACAAAAATCTGTCCATTGGCATCACGTTTCATATCTCGCAGTGAGTAAAGGTCACCCATGCTCCCACCTTCTTTCAGCAAGAAGCGGGCATCACCTAAGCCACCCATATTCAACGTGCTCAAAGAGAACAGCTCACCGGTAACGGGATTGATGGCATTGTCTGCCAAAGTCAGGATTTTATTCTTGTTACTGGAGAAGGTTATACCGGTATCCCATGTAAAATCTTTCCAGGTATTCTTGTAATTCAGCGACAACTCAATACCGGAGTTACGTACGGCACCAGTCTGGATATACATAGCCGACCAACCGCTGACAGGCAACTGCGGGTTGAATGTCTGGTTCATAGTCTTGGCATTGTAATATGTCACGTCCAATTCAAAGTTCTTGAGGAAACGCATGTTCAAACCGATTTCCCAAGAATTGGTACGTTCAGGTTTCAAATTGTACAACGGATATTGGGTCGTGATACTCCACTGGCCGGAACTTGAATTCCATTCATAGTGAGGATTAGCCAAATATCTGGAGAAAGCACTACCAACAGATGCCCATGAACCACGAACCTTTATAAAAGAAAGATAATCTTTGTTCAAGTTAGGCATTAGCTCAGACAGTACAACAGAACCACCGACTGAAGGATAGAAGAATGATTTGCTGTTGGAGTTGGGACCTGCCAGCTGTGAAGGCCAGTCGTTACGTCCGGTCAGCGTCAAGAAGTAAGTGTTCTTGTAACCAAGCTCAGCCGAAGCGAAGAGAGACTGGGTCTGTTCACGCCATCCTTCCTGCAAACGCTGTGTCTTGCTGGCACTCAGGTTCTGGATGGCAAAGTAGTTGGTCAAACCTACCGGTTCGCCGCTGAAGGCATCGCCACCATCAGCAATCGGACCACGTGTTTTCATTGCATCCGAACGTATATCGGAGAATGAACCACCGACGTTGGCCTGGAGTGACCAATCTTCACCGAAATATTTGTTGATACTCACCAGGAAGTCTGCATACAACTGTTTGTCCTGCGTCTTGGTAATACCATAAAGACCTCGTGAAGAGCTCTCGGTGAGCTGTGTATTGGTAGAAGCATAGAACTTTTCTGTATAATCATTGTTGGAGTTATCCAAACGTACACGTCCTGAAACAGTCAGCCAGTCCAGAATCTTATAGCTCAAACCGGCATTCAGCATATAGCGGTCCTTCTTGTTCTGGCGCAGATTGCGGTAGTTAATCCAATAAGGATTCTGCATTACCATACCTTCGTCACCTACCGGCCAGTATTGCGTATAAATTTTACGGGCAGCGTCATAGCGCTCATACATGCTGATATCAGACCAGTCGTTGCTGCGCGGGAACAAATAAGCACCCACCAACGGGTTGTTGTAAGTACCCTGGTTCGTCATGTTCTGGTCATTCTGCAGAATATAGCTTGCACCGAAATCCAGAGTCATCTTGTCGTCCAGGAAAGTAGTGGTGTTACGTACCGTAAAGTTGTAACGGTTGTATTTGTTGTTGGGAACAATACCCTTGGAGTTTACAGCAGCAGCCGATGCATACGTCTGGTTTTTCTCTGTACCGGTTGACAAAGAAATGCTCTCTGTTCCTACAATACCCGTCTGGAAATAATCATCTCTCGGGCTGTAATTGTAGTTATTGGCTGCAGACAAAGGCGCTCCCCAGCTCATGGCTCCTGAAGTGCTCATCACACCACCGGTTCCCGTACCGTAACGGTTTTGGAAGCTCGGCATCACAAACGGATTGGTGAATTCAGTATTACTGCTGACAGTAAGGCTCACCTTACCTTCTTTACCTTTCTTTGTAGTAATGACAATGGCACCGTTGGCAGCTTCCGAACCATACAAGGCAGCAGCGGCGGCACCAGTCAGGACTGACATTGACTCGATGTCTTCCGGGTTGATATCGGCAATCGGTTCTGAAGATCCCTGGGAGTCGAACTCCTTACCTCCGGCAGTACCACGGCCAGAGAAAATAGGCACACCGTCAATTACATAAAGTGCATTGGAAGACTGCATGATAGATTTCGTACCACGCATCACTACCTTTGATACACCACCTACACCGGATGAAGAAGCATTGATGTTCACACCCGCTACCTTACCACTCAATGAGTTCACAAAGTTGGCATCTTTATTGGAAGTAATGGCATCTGTATTCACCTGCTGTACATTGTAGGACAATGCCTTTTCCGAACGCTTGATACCGAGTGCAGTAACCACAACTTCTTCAAGCTGTTGGGTATCTCCGGCCATCATTACATTAATCGGCGCATTACCTTTCACGGGGATTTCCTGCGTAGTATAACCGATATAAGAGAATACAATCACCGGATTCGCCTCCGTAGTGGTCAGCGTAAAGTTACCGTCGAGGTCGGTAATACACCCGTTGCTGGTACCTTTTATCAATACATTCACACCAATCAGAGGTCCCATGTCATCTGACACGACTCCGGTAATCGTCCGTTCTTTCCCTTGTTGGTTGCCCTCTTGAGGAGCAGCAGACTTTTCAGAAAGATAAACGATGTTATCCTCCACTTTATAGGAAATGTCTTTCCCTTTGAGAATAACATTCAAAGCATCTTCTATAGACGCATTGTTCACTTTGACGTTTTCTACCGGCAACGCAGCCAGTTTGTCGTCATAAAAAAATTGATACTTGGATTGAGACTTGATTTGTTCAATGACTGTCCCCAATGTGCCGCGAGACACATTCAGGTTTAACTGGGCAAAGCCCCACTGGATAGAAACTGCCATGAACAACAAAACTAATAAAGCCCGCATGAACGTCGAACTCCGAAAAGCATAATTGTCTTTCATAAACACAATTTATAGGTTATACAATAAATTACTTCGAGAGATTCATTCTCTCGCATTCCTATATAAAACAACAGACAATGAAAATACACTTACTGAAAAAGTATCTTTTTTATCATTAATCCTAAAAAAAAGAGTTACCCCGAAAACAAGTTGATATATCATTTTGCTCAATATTACTAACGAAGCAAATAATTATTTCCACCTGATTCAAGAAAAACACCTATAATACAGATAGTAAATAACAAAATGATATATCAACTTATTTTCGAGGCAACCCTTTTCTTACTATATTATTACTATTCTTTACTTCTTCAGTTCATTCGAGAAAGAATAAGGATAATCTTCCGGCTGCGTACCTCTCTTCATATTAGGCTGGCTGCCCATATCAAACCTCAAGGTACCGCCATTCAGCAAATCGCCATGCGTCAGATAATTCCTGGAATAATCCACGCCGTTCACCTTGAGAGACTCGATATACATGTTCTCCGGTGAGTTATCCGGAGCATCAATAGTCAGAGACTTGCCGTTCTCAAAATGGAGGGTAGCCTTACGGAACAAAGGGGCGCCCAGCACATATTCGTCCGTACCAGGGCAAACCGGATAGAAACCAAGTGCAGAGAAGACATACCACGCCGAAGTCTGACCGTTGTCCTCGTCACCGCAGTAACCGTCGGGACCGGCAGTGTACATGCGGTTCATAACCTGACGAAGCCAATATTGGGCCTTCCAAGGCTCCCCAGCATAATTATAAAGGTAAATCATGTGCTGGATGGGCTGGTTGCCATGGGCATAGTTACCCATATTCATCACTGTCATCTCACGGATTTCATGGATTACCTGGCCGTAGTAGCTGTCATCGAACAAGGGCGGGACAATAAATACAGAGTCAAGCATCTCTACGAAAGACTCTTTTCCACCCATCAGGTCTATCAGACCTTGAGGGTCGTGGAATACAGACCAGGAATAGTGCCAGCTGTTACCTTCAGTAAAGGCGTCACCCCACTTCAAAGGAGAGAAAGGAGACTGGAACTGGCCGTCTTGATTACGACCACGCATCAGCTTGCTTTCCTTATCAAATACATTCCTATAGTTCATGGCACGTTCCGCAAAGAGTTTCTGCTCCTTCTTCGGACGGTTCAGTTCTTTTGCCATGCGGTAGATGCACCAGTCATTATAAGCATACTCCAAAGTACGGGCAGTGTTCTCGTTGATTTTCACATCGTAGGGAACATAACCAAGCTTGTTGTAATACTCATAGCCGAGGCGACCCGTAGAAGAGACCTCGGGATGGACATTCTTTGTACCGTTGATGAGACCTTCGTACAACGTCTGCACATCCTCCACCTTCACACCTTTCAGATAGGCATCTGCCAGTACGGAAGCAGAGTTGTTGCCAATCATACAGCCACGGTGACCCGGACTTGCCCATTCGGGGAAGAAACCGCTTTCCTTATAGGTGTTGACAAGACCTTCCTGAATCTGCCTGTTCACCGACGGATACATCAGGTTGAGGAATGGGAAAAGACAGCGGAAAGTGTCCCAGAAACCGGTATCCGTATACATATAGCCGGGCAACACTTGCCCATTGTAGGGACTGTAATGAATCGGATTTCCCGCCTCATCCAGTTCATAGAATGCACGCGGGAACAACAAGGAACGATACAAACATGAGTAGAAAGTACGGTACTGGTCAAGGGTTCCGCCTTCCACATCAATACGGCCCAGCACCTTGTTCCAGGCATCCTGACCTTTCTGAACCAGTGTTTCCAAATTGTCATTGCCAAGCTCCTTCAAGTTACGGTCAGCCTGCTCAAAACCGATGAAAGAAGAGGCTACACGGGCATGTACCACTTCACCCTTACGGGTTTTGAAACCGATAACAGCACCGGCATGTCCGGCTTCCTGCTCAACCTTATTCTCGGTCAAGACGCCATCGGCTACAGACGCCTTATAAGTAAAAGGCTTGTCGAACTCTATCACGAAATAGTTCTTGAAGTTCTCGGGAACACCGCCGCTGTTACGGGTAGTATAACCGATAATACGATTCTGTTCCGGAAGTATCTTCACATAAGAGCCCTTGTCAAAGGCATCGACAACAATGTATGAATGATCATTTTCAGGGAAAGTGAAACGGAACAATACGGCACGGTCGGTAGGGGTGAACTCGGTAACCACATCGTGTTCGGCAAGATATACCTTATAATAATGAGGAAGTGCTACTTCGCCCTTGTGGGAGAACCAGCTTGCACGCTTCTCTTCATCAAACTCGGGTTTGCCAACCACCGGCATAATGGAGAACTGCCCGTAGTCGTTAATCCAGGGACTGGGCTGGTGTGTCTGCTTGAAACCACGGATCTTGTTCGCGGTATAGACGTATTGCCAGCCGTCACCCATCTTACCCGTCTGAGGAGTCCAGAAGTTCATACCCCAGGGACGTGCGATCGCAGGATAGGTATTACCGGTGGAAAGCTCGAAAGTAGACTGCGTGCCGACAAGAGGACTGACATACCGGGTAAAGTCTTTGGCATGCAGCCATAAAGCACTGCTCACAAAAAAAAACAATAGGATTAATTTTCGCATAATATTAGAAAGTTGTTAGTATTAAATAAATTCTTCTCGTCATATCTCGAATTTGTGCGGCCTTCCTACTTCATTGAGGAGAGGAAAACACTGTTCCCCACAATTTTATACTCCAATGGAATGGCATTCTTTATCAGATTCAGCACAGCCCCTACACTCTCTTTTTTCTTCAGTGTACCCGAGTAAGTCTTGCTTACATCTATGTTCGGTGCCAGAATTACCCTCACCCCATACGAATTCTCCAATGTACGCGCAATGGTGTATAGGTCAGCCTTCTCAAAGACAAACTCATTATTGTGCCAGTTTTCGATTCCCGTATCCACCTGCTTCACCACCAGACGCCTAGTCATTCCGTTCAGCTCGGCTTTCTGTCCGGGGGCAAGGATAATCATACCCTCGCCATGATTACCTTTCACCTCTACTTCGCCTTTCAAAAGGGTAGCTACTGCAGACATCTTAGCCTTGTCAGACTTGAGGTTGAAAACAGTTCCCAATACTCTGACCTGCATGACCTCACTCTGTACGACAAACGGTTTTTCCGGATTCCTCATCACCTCAAAATATCCTTCTCCTTCCAGATAAACCTTTCTTCCCTTCCCTGCAAACTCATGTGGATATTTCAGGGTAGTGTTTTTATTCAGCCAGACTTTGGTTCCATCCGGCAGTTTCAGTTCCTTAATCTTATCATGAGTGGTGACAGCCAGTAATGTTTCCGGCTGGCTATAAGTCTGATAAAAAAGATAGCCGAAAGTACCCAAAAGGAAGAAGCCCACAAATACGGCCGCATACCGTATCCACCCAACCATCCTCCGTACCTTGTATTGTTTCGTCTTCTCTTGTTCCAGCCTTTTAAACAATCGCTTTTCGGCCTTTTCTATGTCTTGTGTATTCGAAGTATCCCCCAGTCTCCCCAAGTGGTAAATCTCCTCCAGCCTGAACAATTCGCGTGCATTCTCACCCGACTCTTCCAGCCAGGCGTTCACCTCACGAAGTTCATCTTCCGTACATTCACCCATAAGGAACTTGGCCAATATCTCCTCATTCAACTTATTCATTCTTTCCTTCATTATGATAATAAAACAACGCTGCTCGCAAAAACACTTACTTTCCCGATGAAAAACAGAGCCAACATCAGGTTCAGATACCCCAGTTTATCACGCAGCAACTTCAAAGCTTTGTACATGTGGGCCTCCACCGTACGCAATGACACTCCCATTGTATCAGCTATCTCCTTATTCTTCATATCATGCAGATAGCTGAGTTTGAATACCATCCGGCACTTGTCCGGCAATTCATTGATGGCATCGGACAGCTTCCTCCTGAGTTCGGCATCCTCTATCCGTTTCACCACATCATTGCTGTCAGGTTGATAGAACTCAACCCTCTTTTTATGGATTTCGAGCATGACAGCCTCATAGCCACTCACAATGTCCCGATGCTTCAGAACGTTCAAGGCACGGGTATACACCGCCCTATACAGAAAAGCCTGAATCTGCTCTCCCACCTTCATGGTATCTTTCCGCTTCCACAGCTCCACGAAAACATCCTGTACCACATCTTCCGCATCTTCTTCCCCCACAATGCGTGTGGCATAGAACAGCAGGTTGGTATAATACCTGCGGAAAAGGGATTTATATGTCAAGTCGAAATGTTCATTCATATGTTAGCCGGTTATCGGGGACTGTACCATGCCTGACCTGGCTTATCCCCCATTTCAAATTCGAAAACACTTCCATCCATTATCTGTTCATGCGTAATATAACTTTTGTCATAGTTCTTACCGTTGAGTTTGACAGATTGAATGTAGCAATTTTCCTTGCTCACCGCCGGCGCCAGTACCGTAAAGGTCTTTCCACCGGGCAGGTGCATCTTCATTTCCGGATATAGGGGGGTACCGATTTCATATTTTCCACCAACCGGGTCTACCGGATAAAAGCCCATCGCACTGAACACATACCAGGCGGACATCTGTCCGCAATCCTCGTTGCCGCACAAACCGGCAGGAGTGTTCAGGTAGAGTTCACGCATCACCCGGGCTGCATATTTCTGGGTTTTCCAAGGTTGATCCACAGCATTGAACAGATAGATGACGTGATGGCTAGGCTCATTTCCATGCGCATACTGGCCAATCATCCCGGTGCTGAAAATAGGCAACTCATCATCTGCAGAAGGATTGTAAGTAAACATACTGTCCAGCTTCTGGGCAAACCGTTCCTTACCTCCGGTCAAAACTATCAAACCGTCAATATCCTGCTGCACAGACCAGAAGTATTGCCAGCCGTTGCTCTCGCAGATGTGCGGAGTATAGTCGTCCGGCGAGAAGTTCCGGATAAACTCTCCCTTGTCATCACGGGGCTGCATGAAAGAACTTACCGGATTGTAGACATTCCGGTAATTACGGGAACGCTTATAAAACTCGTCCGCAACCTCCTTATCGCCCAGCTTCTCTGCCATACGGGCTATACAATAGTCATCATATGCATATTCCAGTGTTTTAGAAAGTGACCAGTTTTCCGAATTATACTGATCTGTCACATTATAAGGAACATAGCCATATTTCTTATATAACCCAATGCCACGATAGGAATCGATATTGGCAGTAGCTACACAAGCCTCCAAGGCCTTTTTCGCATCGAAGTCCCCAATACCTTTCAGATAGGCATCTACAATAACCGGCACAGAGTGGTAACCTATCATCATATCTGTCTCGCCCCCCTGAAAATTCCATACGGGAAGGCGGCCGTTCTGTTCGAAGAAGGCGAGGAAGGACTTCACCATATCATTCACCCGTTCCGGCTCAATAAAAGTATAGAGAGGATGAGCCGCACGGTAAGTGTCCCACAAGGAGAAAGTACTGTAATTTGTCCAGCCCTCTACCCGGTGCACTTGCTTGTCGGGACCGTAATAGGCGCCGTCCACATCACTGTAAATGGTAGGAGCAATCATCGAATGATATAAAGCTGTATAGAACTTGACTTTCTCATCGCGGTCATCGCATTTTATTTCTATCCGGGACAATTGTTCGTTCCAATCATCCTGCACAGCAGCCAGGTATTTGTCGAAATCATCATCAGGTACTTCTGCTGCTAGATTACGTGCCGCCCCTTCCATACTTACACCGGAGATGGCAGTACTGACAAGAATCTGTTCTCCTTCCTTAGTCTGAAAGTCGAATCGTGCAATGACAGATGTCCCTATCCGCTTGCCTTCTTTCTCTATGGCAGCTGTATCGAGCTGCATCGCAGCAAACGGTTTGGAGAAACGTGTACGGAAGTAGAGGCGCTGGTCGCGTGCCCAACCGTCAGAGTAACGGTAACCTTGCACCGTTACCGAATCGACGGCTTCTATGTGAGAATCATTGGTAAAATCCCAATTCATGGCTTTCCGCAAATTCAGGAAAACGGCAGCATCGGCTTTTGGGAAAGTATACCGCTGAATGCCACAACGCTCGGTGGCCGTCAACTCTACATTTATATTATAATCTTTCAGACGCACCTGATAATATCCAGCGCTTGCCGACTCTTCCGAATGAGAGAACAAAGAGTGAATGCCGAGCGGAGCTTCCGCCTCCTTATAAGGCAATGTCACCGGCATAAAAGAGATGTCATACAAGTCACCAGCGCCGGTTCCGGAGAGATGGGTATGGCTAAAGCCTGCAATGGTACTGTCCGGATAAAAATATCCGGAAATACGGTCCCAGCCCGGCAGTCCGTTGTCAGGACTGAGCTGCACCATGCCAAACGGCGCCTGAGCACCCGGATAGGTGTTTCCAGTAAAATCTGTACCGATAAAGGGATTCACAAACTCTGTATAAGACACACTCTTCACATCCGACACCTGCGAGGTGCATGCCAGAAAGGATGAAAAGACCACAAACAAACAACAAGATTTTATCAAATTCATAACATTATAGGGTTAACGTGTATAGTATAACAACCTAACCGGATAAAACACTTACACATCTTGTCACTTTTCTACAGAATTCATGCAAACAAAAGTAATACAAAATTCCGATTAATCCTCTTTTTTATTTTGTAAAAATATACTTTACACTATCTTTGTCACAAAAAGTCACAATGAATTACACGACCTATCTTTTCGACTTTGATTATACGCTTGCTGATTCTTCCCGCGGAATCGTCACTTGTTTCCGCAACGTACTGACCCGTCACGGATATACAGAGGTGACGGATGACGACATCAAACGTACTATCGGCAAGACTCTGGAAGACTCTTTTTCCATCCTCACCGGCGTGACAGATGCCGGACAACTGGCAGGATTCAAGGCAGAATACCGAAAAGAGGCCGATACGCATATGACTGTCAACACGGTGCTTTTCCTGGAAACCAAGTCCGTACTGACTGCACTGAAGGACTCCGGCGCCCGCATCGGAATCATCTCGACCAAATACCGATTCCGCATCAAGGAACTCCTCGACCAGCATTTTCCTGAAGATTTTATGGACATCATCGTGGGTGGTGAAGACGTGAAAGCCGCCAAGCCATCTCCCGAAGGGCTACTCCTTGCCATTAAGCGGCTACATGTCAGCAAAGCCGAGACCCTCTATATAGGCGACAGCACGGTAGATGCGGAAACAGCCCAAGCGGCCGGAGTAGACTTTGCTGGAGTCACCCACGGAGTAACCACTGCCAAAGAATTGGAGAAGTACCCACACCGGAAAATAATGAACACCTTGGAAGAACTGCTGGCAGTTCAGGAGGAGTATCCTTCCATATTCAAGATTGAAAATCCCATCCGGCCGGAAAACGCGCATGCCACTTCTCCCCGGAAACAGAAAAGGATAAGCGTCTGGCAAATCCTCCTTCTAGTGACACTCTTCTGGCTGGCTATTGAAGAGCTGGACATGACCGACGACAGCAACTTCTTCCCGGTTGTTTTCATACTGACATTGTGGGGTATCCTCCAAAAAAGAAGGATACTACCCAACAAAGCAAAAACTTTCATCGACTCATGGTGGCACCCCTGCGCAGTACGCTTACGCGCATTTCACATCAAGCTGATACAAGGGAGAAAAACTCCTCCCGCTGGCAACGAAACCTGCACCTGCCTGAATTGCGGCACCACCTATACCGGCAACTACTGTAACCGTTGCGGACAAAGCCGTAACACTCCACGCTATCGGTTGAGTAACGCGCTTAAAAACATTGCCGGAGGCTTCTTCAATATAGATAATGGCTTTGGACGTACCCTTCTGGAACTCCTCTACCGTCCGGGGTACATGATTAGAGACTTCATCGGTGGTAAGCGTGTAGAGTATTTTCGCCCGTTCCAGACACTCTTCATTCTTGCAGCCCTTTATATCATGGCTGTGCAACTGGTAGACCCGGAAGCCCTAAGCAAAAAAGAAAAGACGGAAAAGACAGAGCAGACAGACAAAAAAGAAATCATTGCCGCTAAAGAGAAGCTTACCAAAAAGATGGAGAAAACCTATAGCAAAGAGGAAAAGCGAGCCCTCGCCATCACTATAAAAAGCCTGGAGAAAAGCTTGAACAAACTGGAAGAGAAGAACGACTCCACTTCTGCCACACAGGTGTCCGAACAGAACAGCGATGATGGCGACCTCATCGATGAATTTGTAAACGACACCTCGGAAGTGGGAGACAGACTGGAAAAAGTCTTACAGAACTCTCCTTTCCTAATGAAAGTATGGAATCTGATGAAGAGCTGGGGACACGGAAACAAGGCATTCCGCATCATTGCCACACTGCCTTTGTTTGCACTTGCCACCCAACTTGCCTTCCGACGCCGGAAATATAAGTTAAACTACAATACCACGGAGCATGTGTTCATACAAGCCTACATAGCTTGCCAGATACTCCTGCTGAGCATCATCGTGCTGCCTTTCAACGGGTACGCAAAGGTAGACGATTTGTATGAGCTGCCTTTATGGCTTATTTTCGTCCTATTCTGTTGGGATTACAAACAATTGTACCGCTGCACCTGGTGGAGAAGCTTTTGGCGCACTATCCTCATGCTGACTTACAGTCTTGTGCTACTCGTCATATTCGCGTGTCTTGTAATGGCGCTGATGCTGGCCGGTATCTATGTTCTGAAATTCATTTTGTAACAGAAACCATCCCTACACGGACTGTTTCTCCTTGATGAAACAGTTTTTCTCCAATAATCTAAAAGTACAATCTGCATTAAAAGAACAAAAAAGCAAAAGAACATTTGTCCATTTAGAATAAAAAGAGTACTTTTGTGCCCGATTATTCCGCACCGGGTTCGACCAAGTGCTTTCTAAGTGATTAGAGACCACCCGACGGAGCTAACTTATACATTATATATAAGAAATGTACGCAATTGTAGAAATCAACGGTCAGCAATTCAAAGCAGAAGCTGGCAAAAAGCTGTTTGTACACCACATCCAGAATGCAGAAAACGGTGCAACAGTAGAGTTTGACAAGGTTCTTTTGGTAGACAAAGACGGCAACATCACCGTAGGTGCTCCCACAGTAGAGGGTGCAAAGGTTGTTTGCCAGGTCGTATCAAACATGGTAAAAGGCGATAAAGTTCTTGTTTTCCACAAGAAAAGAAGAAAAGGTTATCGTAAGTTGAACGGTCACCGTCAACAATTCACAGAGTTAACAATTACAGAAGTAGTAGCTTAATCAATTAAAACAGTAAGAAGAAATGGCACATAAAAAAGGTGTCGGTAGTTCTAAGAACGGCCGCGAATCACAGAGCAAGAGATTAGGCGTTAAGATATTTGGTGGCGAAGCTTGCAAAGCAGGTAACATCATCGTTCGTCAAAGAGGTACTGAATTCCACCCGGGTAATAACATCGGTATGGGAAAAGACCACACTCTTTTCGCTTTAGTAGACGGAACTGTACAATTCAAAGTGGGCAAGGAAGACAGACGTTCAGTTTCTGTTATCCCTGCAGAAAATGCAGAAGCATAAGTTTCCGAACAAGAAATAAGGAAAAGGGATGCAATCCGAATAGGTTGCATCCCTTTCTTTTATGTCAAAAGCAACACTTTATTTGTTTTTTCCATATCTTTGCACTCAAAAAACCGAATAACATAAAAACAAGTATAAGATATGCTTACCATCAAACAAATTACAGAAAACACCGACGCGGTTCTCCGCGGACTGGAAAAGAAGCACTTCAAGAATGCAAAAGAAACCATTGCACAAGTGCTGGACTTCAATGACAAAAGAAAAGCCAATCAAACCATCCTAGATAAAAACCTGGCAGAAGCCAACTCACTCTCCAAATCCATCGGACAACTGATGAAGGAGGGCAAGAAAGAAGAAGCAGAAGCCGCCAAAAGCCGCGTGGCCGAGCTGAAAGAAGTCAACAAGGACTTGCAAGCCAATATGGACCAGGCTGCCAACGATTTGCAGACTTTGCTTTATACCATCCCCAACGTTCCCTACGACAGCGTGCCTGAAGGCGTAGGTGCCGACGACAATGTAGTAGAGAAAATAGGTGGTATGGAAACCGAGCTGCCCAAAGACGCCCTGCCCCACTGGGAACTGGCCAAGAAATATGACTTGATAGACTTTGACCTGGGTGTCAAGATTACCGGTGCCGGCTTCCCCGTATACAAAGGCAAAGGCGCACAACTGCAACGCGCACTCATCAACTTCTTCCTGGACGAAGCACGCAAATCCGGCTATACGGAAATAATGCCGCCCACAGTGGTGAACGCCGCTTCCGGCTACGGCACGGGACAGCTGCCTGACAAGGAAGGGCAAATGTATCATTGCGAAGTGGACGACCTCTACTTGATTCCTACCGCCGAAGTCCCCGTAACCAACATCTACCGTGATGTGATTCTGGACGAAAAGCAGTTGCCCATCAAGAACTGTGCATACACACAATGTTTCCGCCGTGAAGCCGGTTCATACGGGAAAGACGTACGTGGCTTGAACCGCCTGCACGAATTCTCCAAAGTGGAACTGGTACGCATCGACAAACCGGAACACAGCAAACAATCCCACCAGGAGATGTTGGACCACGTAGAAGGTTTGCTTCAAAAGCTGGAACTCCCCTACCGCATCCTGCGCCTTTGCGGTGGCGATATGAGCTTCACGGCTGCCCTCTGTTTTGACTTTGAGGTGTATTCCGAAGCACAGAAACGCTGGCTGGAAGTAAGTTCCGTCTCTAATTTTGACACTTATCAAGCCAACCGTCTGAAATGCCGCTACCGTACGGCAGAAAAGAAAACAGAGCTTTGCCATACGCTGAACGGTTCCGCACTCGCTCTGCCACGCATCGTTGCCGCCTTGCTGGAAAACAACCAGACTCCAGAAGGAATCCGCATACCAAAGGCATTGGTTCCGTATACGGGATTTGAAATAATAGACTAAGGCCATAATAGTCACGTGCAGCAATACGCCTTTGACACTTTCTTTCGGGCACGAATTACATGAATTTCACAGTTGCGGTTAGCAAAAAACGTGAAATCCATGTAATTCGTGCCCGGAGTTTTATCATGACAAGCTTCTCCTGCGCAACTACAAAGTATTCTTCAAAATACGTGCAAACACCTCCTCGCGGAAATTACGTGCCACCGGAACAGTATGCCTCCCAACTATAATCCGATTGCCATCTATCATCTCAATCTTTTCCAAATTTATCAGATATGATTTATGGACTTGCTGAAATACTCCACCAGGAAGAGCCTCTATCATACGCTTCATGGTAGAACGTACAAGCAGCTTTGTGCTTTCCGTATAAATACAGACGTAATTTTCCAGCCCCTCCACCACCAGAATATCCTTAAACAACACCTTATGCATCTGACGGTCTGAACGGACAAATATAAAATTATTAGCTTCATCCGGCCATTTCTCCTGCTGCAAAAGACCATGTACTTTATTCACCGCTTTCAGGAACCGGTCAAACGAAATCGGTTTCAACAGATAGTCCGTAACATCAAGTTCATAACCTTTCAATGCATACTGCTCATAAGCGGAAGTGATAATCACATGAGGCGGATGGGCAAGAGATGCCAAGAGTTCAAGCCCCGAAAGATAAGGCATTTCAATATCCAGAAACAACAAGTCCGGCTGCTCAGTCTGCAAAAGAGTGTTCAACTGCATAGTATCTTCACATACACCCATTAAAGAAAGGAAATCCACCTTTTCCACATAGCGTTGCAATCCTTCACATGCAGTAGGCTCGTCATCGGTTATTACACATTTTACCTGTTTCATCCTATAATTCTATCACAAGTTTTACTCTAAACAAAGTATCTCCTCTATTTATGTCCAGCGTATGACGCTCCGGATATAGCAGCTCCAGCCTGCGCCTCAGATTTTCTATGCCGATTCCATGTTTTCCTTTCTGGTGCACTAATGGTTCCGGTATAGAATTTTCAATACTAAAACACAACTTGCCTTCTTTCAGACACATATCCATAGCTATAAAATAGTTCCCTCCCACATATTTGAAAGCATTCTCCACCAACGGTACAAACAACAATGGATAAATCTCAACCTGCGCCTCCATTTCATCGAAATGCACCTGCAACTGCAGCCGCTTCGTAGCACGAAGTTTACATAGGCTGATGTATTGTTTCAGATATTCCACTTCCACACGGACTTGCACTTTCTCCCCATCATTGTATAATTGGTAACGAAGCAAATCGGACAATTGCTCAAGAGTATGCCGCGGAGCCTCATTATTCTCATCTATCTGAAAATAAACCGTATTGAGTACATTAAAAAGAAAGTGTGGATGATATTGCGCTTTAAGGAATTTCAGTTCTGTCTGGAGCTGGTCATTTTTTATCTTCTCCAACTGCAGGCGTTGAGCTTCATTTTCCTTCTGTATCATCTGATTACGCAAGAATATATAAAAGAAGCCGCCAAGCAACATACTGACTATGGCCGGAACAGGCACATCGTATAAATCAAGACTTACCCCCATCAAAAAGCGGATGACCCACATCGTCAGAAGACACCAGACGGGAACCGTCAGGACAACTACCCCGTATTCCTGCCACCATACCAACTTCCGCTTCCGGCACAAACGAAGCCAATACTTCAATAGAAAAAAGATAGGATAAGACATGAAGAGTACCACAAGCATATCCTTCAGCATGAAATTCCACTCATTACTTTCCCAATAGTATTCATGTTTCGGAATATCATTCGCCACACGAATACACAGAAAAAGAATCACGGCAAATAATGCCGGCACCAGCCACTTGTTCCACAGTCTGCCCATAACAGTTACAAATTTACTCTTTTTGTTTCATCTATTTCTTTTTTCCTTCTGCTTTCTTTTGTCTCGCTGCCTTTTTGAAAACGCCAGGCGAAAGCAATACCCAGCACACGTTTGTTGTGCCGTTCGTCAACAAACGCCTGCACACCGGGAGATTGAATATCTACTTTTTGATAATTGGTGTTGAATACATCCTTGGCAAACAAGGTAACGGTGCATCTGTTACGGAACATCTTCTTTTGGATGCCGACATTCACTTCCAGCGCCGGATGTACTGTGGCTTGTCCGTAGGCCATTCGTCCATTATAATTTGCCGAAAGTTCGGCCGACCATACGGAAGTGAAAGCAAACTGGTTCATGCAGCCGAATATCGGGGTAAACATACGGTTTTTCATTTTCTGCCCTTGCTCCGTCCAACCATAATTATTATAAATACCGATAGCGGTCAGATTCACCTTCCAAAAAGAAACAGGTGAGAGGTTGGCGGCATGTACACGCATACCCGTCTGTACATAGGAAGACAGATTCTGGGGCATTACATAGATACGCCGCCCCTCCTGTTCGCGATAGCTCTTCATGATAGCATCATCTGTATGCGAGAAAAAGAGCACTGTCTGAAACCAGTCACGATACACATACCCCAACTCTATATTATCAGAGAAAGAAGGATGCAGCTTCGTATTTCCCCCTTCATGGGTATAGTCATCAAATATATAGGTAAAAGGATTCAAATCACCATAATTGGGGCGGGTAATACGCCTGCCATACGAAAGCTGAAACAGATGTTCCGAAGTCAAACCGTATTGCAAAGCAATAGTAGGAAACAAATGGAAGTAATTCGTTGTAAACGAAGAGTCTTTCTGTTGTGTATTTCCTCCAAAATCCCCGTGTACATGGGTATGTTCCAACCTTAGACCCGCTGAGATTTTCAAGCGGTCTTTCTCATAGCCGACTTGTAGATAAGAGGCATTGATATTCTCATCATATACGAATCGGGAACCAAGTGCCCCGTCCGGCAGCCAGCCGGAAACCGACGGACGCATATAACCTGCCGTATTGTCTATCGTAACAAATGAGGTTTTGACTCCGGCCTGTAACTTCCAAACCTCACTCAATGGATAAACCGCATCTATCTGTCCGACATATAAGTCGGTATTTCCCTTCATATCCCCTTTCAATGTATCGGGCTTAAAACTATCCATCAACTGGTTTCCAACACGGTAGTAATGGAAATAATCAAAAGAAGCGCTGAGTTCTCCCCCTTCTCTTTTCAGCTTGTGCACCATACTGGTTCCGGCAGAAACATTATTCCGGTTTTGCTCCGCATGGCTGTAAGTATTTCCCGCAACTCCGGTTTCTCGGATTTCCGTAAACATGCCTGCATTTTCCCTTTGCCGGGAAAAGTTTCCACCCAATGAGACTCCCCAAACTGTCCGCTCATTGAGATAATAATCACATCCGGTACGAAAATAGTGCGAATAATTCCTACGCTTCCGGTAAGAGTCCTGCATCATCCTTCCTCCATCCCGTTCGAACGCACGGTCGATAAACAAGTCTATGACATCCTTCCCCTGATAATACGAATAGTTCAAATAAAGATTGAACTTATTCTCCCGGATATTCATGGAGGCACCTCCATAACCGCTACCCGTCCGTCCAAGACTGCCATTGCCGTTCAAGGCCAGATTCACACCGCGCAGTCTGATTTTTCTTGTACGGATATCAATCAACCCGGAGCTTCCCGCCGCATCGTGGCGTGCGGAAGGCTGGGTTATCAAGTCTATCTTATCAGCATTAGTTGCAGGAGTAGATTTCAACAGACTCATCAATTCATCTCCCGAAAGATAAGTAGGCTTGCCATCCATCAGAATCGTCGCACCGCTTTGTCCGTTCAGCAAGATATTACCATTGGAATCTATCACGACTCCCGGCAGGGAAGCAAGAACATCATAAAGACTTCCCGTACTTTGAGTGACTGACGCATCCATCCGGTAACTTGTTTTACCGGCAGATATTTCTACCAACGGGAGTTTAGCAGTTACCATAATTTCTTCCAAACGCTGGTCGGCAATCGTATCCTGCTGCGACCAAACCACCAAAGGCATACTCAATAAAATTGCCCCTAAAAAAACATTTCGATACATACTCTTCCTCATTTTTTATTTCAAAAGTAGGCAGGCTGTAGAAAGTGAACAAATTATAGTGACAAAGGAATGTTATCCAGTGACAACATGCAGTTTTACCCTATTCTTCTTTTGATATTACCAAATAACCCCTATCTTTGCAAAATCTATCAATCTGACAGTAATTGCGTAATTACACCAACAAAATTATTAGATAATGAATAAAATCATTAGCAAAGAACACTTTTCTGAAAAGGTCTTTAAGTTAGTCATTGAAGCACCATTGATTGCCAAATCACGTAAGGCAGGGCACTTTGTCATTGTACGTGTGGGCGAAAAAGGCGAACGTATGCCGCTTACCATTGCGGAAGCCGACCCGGTAAAGGGAACCATCACACTGGTGGTTCAGGAAGTCGGGCTCTCCTCTACCCGTCTTTGCGAACTGAACGAAGGCGATTATATTACGGATGTTGTCGGCCCGTTGGGACAAGCTACGCACATTGACAACTTCGGTACTGTGGTCTGTGCCGGAGGTGGTGTAGGCGTAGCTCCCATGCTCCCTATCGTGCAAGCGCTGAAAGCTGCCGGCAACCGCGTCATCACCGTACTGGCAGGACGTACCAAAGAACTGATCATCCTTGAAAAGGAGATGCGCGAAAGCTCCGACGAAGTCATTATCATGACCGACGACGGTTCCTACGGACGAAAAGGTCTGGTGACGGAAGGCGTAGAAGAAGTCATCAAGCGCGAGAAGGTGAACAAGTGTTTCGCCATCGGCCCCGCCATCATGATGAAATTTGTTTGTTTGCTGACAAAGAAATACGAAATCCCCACGGATGTATCCCTGAATACGATTATGGTTGACGGTACCGGCATGTGTGGCGCCTGCCGAATCACCATCGGAGGAAAGACCAAATTTGTATGTGTGGACGGCCCTGAGTTCGACGGACATCAAGTGGACTTCGACGAGATGCTGAAGCGTATGGGCGCTTTTAAAAACATCGAACGCGAGGAGATGCACAAGCTGGAAGAACCTCAGACCTGCCAAGCTACCGGTGAAAACATGGAAGATGAGAAAAGCCGTAATGCTGCATGGCGTCAGGAGTTACGCAAATCCATGAAAGCCAAAGAACGGACTGCCATTCCACGTGTAGAGATGAACGAACTCGATGCGGAATATCGTTCGCACAGCCGCAAGGAGGAAGTCAATCAGGGCTTAACGGAAGAGCAGGCACTGACCGAAGCCAAGCGTTGCCTGGACTGTGCTAATCCGGGCTGCACGGAAGGCTGTCCCGTAGGTATCGACATCCCCCGCTTCATCAAGAACATTGAGCGCGGAGAATTCCTCGAAGCGGCCAAGACACTGAAAGAAACCAGTGCACTGCCTGCCGTCTGCGGTCGCGTCTGTCCGCAGGAAAAGCAGTGTGAATCCAAATGTATACACCTGAAGATGAACGAGAAGCCGGTAGCTATCGGTTATCTGGAACGCTTTGCCGCCGATTACGAACGGGAGAGCGGGCAAATCTCCGTACCGGAAATCAAGGAAAAGAACGGCATCAAAGTTGCCGTCATTGGTTCGGGTCCCGCCGGTCTGTCGTTTGCCGGAGATATGGCAAAGTATGGCTATGACGTTACCGTTTTCGAAGCACTGCATGAGATTGGCGGTGTATTGAAATACGGCATTCCGGAGTTCCGCCTGCCCAACAAAGTGGTGGATGTGGAGATTGACAACCTTGCCAAAATGGGAGTGGAATTCGTCAAGGACTGCATTATCGGTAAGACGCTCAGCGTGGAACAACTGGAAGAGGAAGGATTCAAGGGCATATTCGTAGCTTCCGGAGCAGGACTGCCCAACTTTATGAATATCCCCGGCGAGAACTCCATCAATATCCTCTCGTCCAATGAATACCTGACCCGTGTCAATCTGATGGATGCCGCCAGTGAAGACTCCGATACTCCGGTTCCTTTCGGCAAATGCGTAGCCGTGATAGGTGGTGGAAATACAGCTATGGACTCCGTACGTACCGCACGCCGTCTCGGTGCAGAGCGTGCCATGATTATCTACCGTCGTTCGGAAGAAGAAATGCCGGCACGTATCGAGGAGGTGAAACATGCCAAGGAAGAAGGTGTAGAATTCCTGACCCTCCACAACCCAATCGAATACATTGCCGACGAACAAGGAAAAGTGAAACAAGTGGTGCTTCAGAAAATGGAACTGGGTGAACCGGATGCCAGCGGACGCCGCAGTCCCGTACCCATCCCCGGAGCCACGGAAACCATCGACATCGACCTTGCCATCGTCAGCGTAGGTGTATCTCCCAACCCGATTGTCCCAAGCTCCATCAAGGGATTGGAATTGGGCCGGAAGGGAACGATTGCCGTCAATGATAACATGCAGTCGTCCATCCCGACCATCTTTGCCGGAGGCGACATTGTCCGCGGAGGTGCCACCGTAATCCTTGCCATGGGAGACGGACGAAAGGCAGCAGCAGCGATGAACGAGCAGCTAAAAAAATAAGAATCTGTCATGAAAGGTGGAGACATACGAACTCCACCTTTTTTATTCTACTACAACCTCTCCCTCTACTTGCCCCTTCTAGCATACAATTTAAATATTTCAAGAATATGAAACGTATTTATCTATCCCTCCTTCTCTGTTTGGCTTACCTATTGGCAAGCGCCCAAGAGCCCCTAAACGGGGATTCCCTTGCCTCAGACTTTCGGTATCTGGTAAAAGAACTGGCAGCAACCCATCCCGACCCTTACAGCGGCTTCGGAGGAAAAGTATTCTTCTACGAACAAGCTTTCCATCTGGAGAACGAGTTACGCCGGACTCCCGGTACGAAACAGACCTTTTTTGACAAGGTAAGCATTTTCCTATCCAATCTGCAAGACGGACATACCTACCTTTTACCTCCCACAGCCAATCAACAAGCAAATCAGCGTTACCTGGCACTGGAAGTACGCACCATCCCCGACGGCATTATACTTCAAGGAATCCCTGAAACGTACAAAGACTTGTTAGGTAGCCGTATCACAACCATCAACGGAGATTCTTTAGAAGAGGTACTGGCCCGCACTGCCGCTATCCAAGCCAGTGAAAACCTATATGACCGTTATGCCAATCTATGCAGGTCCATGCCTACGGAACATTTCTTGAGACAGCTTTTCCCTGAAATGAAAGACAACCTTCACCTCTCACTTCTTACTCCCGACGGCAAATCAAGAGGATTAACCCTTCCCTTATTGTCAAGGCAGGAAGTGCAAAACACACCCATGCAACACAATAACAGTTGGAAAGCTTATACAGACAAACAACTGGCCTATCAGTTCATAGACAACGACAAGCAAATAATGCTCATCAATATCAACAGTATCATGGCACGGGATAATTTTGAGTATATGCAAAAACAAGGGCTGAAAGATTTATACCGGCAAATAGGATTCTATTATCGGGATATCCTGAAACAAGAGATGCCCGCCGATACCCTGCTAGCCATTCGGCAACTCCCGTCCCTTTCCGAAGTTTTCGCCCATATGCTGAAAGAGATGAAGAAGGAAGCCTCCTCCACCCTCATCATAGATTTGCGCAACAATAGCGGTGGCTGGACTCCAATTGTCCTACCCACACTTTACCAACTGTTCGGCGACCACTTCCTGCAAACGGATATGGATATAGAATTCTATCGTATCATCTCTCCCCTCTACATGCAAAAACTACAGACAAACTTACAGGATTTCAACCAAGCATACGGAACAGACTATGCCTACGGTGACTACACTTTTAGTACGGACGAAGCAGACACCACAAACATAGAACAGCGACGGACCGACTTCATCAAGAACTGTATATCCAGTGTGCCGGAAGAACTGAGAAAGCAACAAGGAAAGGCGCTCTATACTCCGGAACACATTTACGTCATTACCAACGAACGTACCTTCAGTGCAGCTTTCCACTACACTTTCTATCTGTGGAAAATGGGTGCTACCCTTGTAGGAATACCCAGCGGACAAGCCCCCAATACCTACATGGAACAAACCTTATTCCGGCTACCCTATACCGGTATGCAAGGCTCTATCTCCAACTCCATACAAATATGCTTTCCGGGCAAAGACCGGTGTGCCCACACACTTTATCCAGACTTGATGCCCACCTATCAGGATTACCAAAGATATAATTTCGATGTCCAAACTGAGATTCTGTATTTACTCGACAAGATTAAATCGGCTCCTCATTCTCATACGAACCCTGCGGAGAAGAATCAGAAGTAAAACAAAGCCCCGTTTACAAATAAATTGCAAACAGGGCTTTATTTCCATATTTCAATATGGAGACTACTTCACCACCTTGTTCGTTGCCGGGTCGGGGAAAATCACCGTCGGCTTGAACGACTTGGCTTCTTCAAAGTCCATCAGCGCGTAGGACATGATAATAACGATGTCATCAGGTTGCACCTTGCGGGCTGCCGCACCGTTCAGGCAAATTTTGCCAGAGCCACGCTCGCCTTTAATAATGTAGGTTTCAAAACGTTCACCGTTATTATTGTCGGCTATATACACCTTCTCGCCGGCAATCATGTTGGCGGCATCCATCAAATCTTCATCAATCGTAATGCTTCCCATATAGTTCAGGTTCGCTTCCGTGACGCGGGCACAATGGATTTTCGACTTCAACACTTCAATCATCATATCTTTATAAATTACGAATTACTAATTATAAATTACAAGGCAGCAGGCTCTTTGTACTTGATATTATCAATCAGACGAACTTCCCCACAGAATACTGTGATGCAACCCACAGCATAAGAAGTTTCCTCCCAATCGGTAATCTTCTGTAAGGTATTGCCATCCACCAGCTCAAAGTATTCCAAACGCAATCCGGGGGCGGCTGCGATGGTGTCTTCCACAAACTTCTGTGTCTCAGCTACCGTATGTGAAGCTCCAAAGGTACGACTTTCAAATAAAGTCTGCGAAATTTTCAGTGCATTTTTACGTTCTTCGGCAGATAAACGGGCATTGCGACTGCTCAGAGCCAACCCGTCTTCCTCACGCACAATCGGACACCCTACAATTTCCAAAGGATATTTCATCTGGCGGACCATCTCGCGAATAATTGCCAGCTGCTGGAAATCTTTCTCGCCAAAGTAGGCACGATCCGGCTGCACAGCATCAAACAGTTTGCTCACAATCTGGCAGACACCGTTAAAATGTCCCGGACGGAATGCTCCTTCCATCACTGTGTCCAGCGGCGCATAGCTGAAACGGCGGGCATCCGGTTCCGGATACATCTCCTCCACTGAAGGTGCAAAGACAAATGCCGCTCCACACTCCTCCAGCAAACGGCAATCAGCCTCCGGCGTACGGGGATATTTCACTAAATCATTCTTGTCATTAAACTGGGTCGGATTTACAAAAACGCTTACTACGGCAGCGTCATTTTCTGCCACACAACGTTTCACCAATGAGGCATGACCGGCATGCAAAGCACCCATCGTAGGCACCAGACCTACCTTCTTTCCCTGGGCTCTCAAAGCCGAAAGTCCGGCCTGCAAGTCCTTGATAGTATGTACTATTTCCATTTTAATTGGTTATATAATAACTTGGTTGTTCGCAAAAGCGGTGCAAAATAAACCATTATTTAGCATATAAAGAAGAAATATCGCAAATTAATGCAAAACTCAGTACACTTTCCGGCAATTCCAGAAGCAGCTGTCTCACTGAATAACAAGCAGTTAACAATTCATAAGGAATTATAGACGGGCTCCGTTTGCTTTATTGCCCGATTTTTTTTATATCTTTGCAGAATAATTGAGAACATTGTTATTATGACAAAGGCGAACAAGGTTTTATTTATAACCCAAGAAATTACCCCTTACGTTTCAGAATCCGAAATGTCCCTCGTAGGCAGAAACCTACCTCAGGCTATTCAAGAAAAAGGCAGAGAAATCAGAACGTTTATGCCCAAATGGGGAAATATCAACGAACGCAGAAACCAGCTGCATGAGGTGATACGACTCTCCGGCATGAACCTCATCATTGACGATACCGATCACCCGCTCATCATCAAGGTTGCCTCTATCCAGTCTGCACGTATGCAAGTATACTTCATCGACAACGATGACTACTTCCAGAACCGCTTGCAGGTAACAGACGAAAATGGTGAAGAGTATGAAGACAATGATGCCCGTGCCATCTTCTATGCCCGCGGCGTACTGGAAACGGTGAAGAAACTGCGTTGGTGTCCCGACATCATCCACTGCCACGGCTGGATGACCGCTTTAGCGCCTCTGTACATCAAAAAAGTCTATAAAGACGAACCTTCCTTCAGAGATGCCAAAGTCATATTTTCCCTTTATGAAGATGACTTCAAACAACCTTTCCACGCAGACTTCTCTAACAAGCTATTGTTGAAAGGCATCGCCAAGAAAGATATTGCAGGATTGAAGGAACCCATTGACTACACAGCACTTTGCAAACTGGCTGCTGACTTCTCCGACGGCATTATCCAGCAAAGCGAACACGTCAATGAGGAAGTACTGAACTATGCCCGCGAATCCGGAAAACCGGTATTGGAATATCAATCTCCCGAGAACTTTGCTGAAGCCTGCAATGACTTCTACGACAAGGTATGGGAAACAGAACAAAAATAAAATCGATTTAGACAGTTAAAACTATGAAAGTAAGATACCTGGGAACATTGCTTTTGGCAGTCCTGACTTTCTTTGGATGCGATGACAACACCGGAACATTAGGTCTGGGTATGTTGCCCGATTCTGACGGCATGTCAGCGCATACTACTACTTTTAATGTAACAACACGTTCATTTGCCGTTGATTCTGTATTTGCCAAAACGAGTACCGGCTATATAGGCAAGTTTTCCGACCCGGAATTCGGTTATTACGAAACAAGTTTCCTTACGGAGCTGAACTGTACGGAAAACTTCTCCCTTCCGGAAGTGTATAAAGTGACCGAACGGGACAGTGAAGGAAATCCAATCAAGGCAACTGGTACAATGACTGCCGACTCGGTAGTTTCAGTGCAACTTGCAGTCTATTATTCCAGTTGGTTCGGCGACTCCCTGAATGCATGCCGGATGAGTATCTATGAATTGGACAAGAAGCTGGACAAAAATCGCTATACCAATATCAATCCGGAAGAGTACTACAACAAGTACGACCCCAAGTCCCTGCTCGGACGTAAGGCTTATTCAGCTTTCGATACGTCTGTTCCGGACTCTGTGAGATTTGAAAAGGACAATAACGGTTATTACACTTTCTATCCCAATGTGACGTTCCCATTGGACAAGAAAACTTTCGGCGAAGACAGAATATTGAAGGTTTATCGCGAGCATCCCGAATACTTTAAAGACGCCGCAACTTTCATAGACAAGATTTTCAAAGGAGTATATGTAAAGAGCGATTACGGAGATGGAACCATCCTCTATGTGGATTATGTGGCTTTAAATATGCAATTCCGTTTCCACCACGTAAATGATACTACCGGTGTAGCACTGAAGAAAAAAGATGGTACAGACTCTTTGTTCTATAGCATGCAGACTGTATTTGCCTCTACCAAAGAGGTTATCCAGGCAAACCAGTTCATGAATTCTGATTTGATAAAGGAAAAGGCTGCCGAACCCCAACACACTTATATCAAATCTCCTGCCGGTATCTTCACCGAAGCTATCATGCCATACGATTCAATATACAACAAACTGACCAATGACACCCTGAATGCCGTGAAGCTGACTTTCACGAATTACAATATAAACAGTGACTACGAATATAGCATGAGTGCTCCCAATGACGTGCTGTTGATACGTAAACAGGACTTGAAGAGCTTCTTTGAAGAGAACAAAGTCAGGGATAATATTACCTCATTTACAACCACCCACAATGCATTTGCTACTAATCAATATGTATTCAGCAACATAGCCCGTTTGGTTACCACTTGCATCAACGAAAAACAAGCTGCCAAGAAAGCCGCCAAAGACAAAGCCGGCAGTTCTTGGAATGAGACAGAGTGGGAGAAAACTTGGAACAAAGAAAATGAAGACTGGGATAAGGTATTGCTGATTCCGGTTTCCATTACCTATGACAACAGTACAAGTAGTAGCGGTAACAAAACCATGACCGGTATCCAAAACGACCTTAAGCCGGGATATGCCAAACTAAAAGGCGGCCCGAAAGAGAATGCAAAAGGTGAAGTGGAATCTCCGCTGAAAATAGAAGTTACATACACCAGTTTCAACAAGTAACTGACAGATATTCCATAAAAAAGCCTTCCACTCATTGTTGAGCGGAAGGCTTTTTTGATTGATGGGACAAGCTGCCGATATTATTCAGCAGCCTTTTTAGTTGTTTTCTTTGCGGCAGGCTTTTTGGCAGGAGCCTTGGTCTTTGCCGGTTTTTCTGCGGCAGATTTAGCTGTAGCCTTGCTCTCTTTCTTTTCTGCAGCCTTTATCTTCTCTAACTTGGCCTGTGCTTTCTCCAATTCCTTATGCAGTTCCTCTATCTCGGCACCTTGGTTCTGGATAGTGGTCAGCAATGCATTCAGCTCTTCATTATCTATATCCACCGGATAGAGAGAATCGACACGTTTGATAAAGTCACCAAGAATATTCATATAATTGGTAAAAGCATCAAAAGGAGATTCATAAATGCCACGGTTCAAACCGACACCGCTTTGCTTGGTAGTCATGAAACGGAAGTTGTTACTTGCCTGCAGATAATCCCAGTCTTGCTTGATACGGCGGTCATCACAGAGATGGACACGTTCGGCAACACTATACAGCTTGTTGAATGCTTCACGCTGCATCACATTACCCAGCCAACAGCTGGTATCTCTTTCTTCGTCCACCCAAGACATCGGGTATGGAACATCCAACTGGGAAACAGATTTCAGTTTGGTAACGATTTCCGTCGGTGTGGAGAAAGTAATCCCCTTTTCCTTGGCACAGTATGGAAGAGCCTTCAGGAATTCCAGAATATTGGAAGACAACGGCTGTGCCATACCCAGAGCAGAGAGTTCCATAAAGACATTGATGACCTGCTCTTCCTGCGGCAGAGCGTCAATCCAGTTGATGTACTTGTCGGCAAACAAAGGATACTCGTTCCACTCGGAGTTGGAGAAGCGCAGGCTGATGTCGTCAGACAGCTTAAAATCACGCAACAGTAACTTCAAGTTAGGATTCATAGAGCAATGGTATACATAGTGCGGACTCTTCCAACCCAGAACATGCTTGGCTCCTTCCGTCAGCATACCCTTGAATCCCAAAGCTGCCACCATCGCACCAATCTCATCATTATAAATCAGGCTGGAATTACGGAACACCTTCGGCGCCTTACCGAACATTTGCTTCATCTTAGCGCTCTGACGCATCACCTCTTCCTTGAAGCAATCCTCGTTGGCCAGAGAAGAAAGGCCATGGGAATAAGGCTCGGCAAGGAACTCACAGCAACCGGTATCATTCAGCTGGTGCAACAAGTCGATGACAGCCGGTGCATATATTTCCAACTGCTCCAGCGCAACCCCCGAGATGGAGAAAGCCACTTTAAACGCACCTCCGGAATTCTTCACCATTTCAATCAAGGTGTTCAATGCCGGGATATAAGAGCGTTCGGCTACATCATTGATACTGGTTTCATTGGCATAATCATCGTAGTAATAATGATCGGTACCTATATCAAAGAAACGGTAACGTTTCAGATGAATGATTTGATGTATTTCAAAATAAAGACAGATAGTTCTCATTTCTATTATTGTTTTTGTTATTTACCATAGTTTCTTAACACATCCTCGTAGAGGGCGCGGATTCTCAAGCCTACTTTTTCCCACGTGATTCCATCCACTTCTTTCCTGCCTTCCTCCTGCAGATATTGGAAGAGAGCGGGATTAGTGCAGAGGGAATAAATGGCATCGGCCATTGCATGAATGTCCCAATAATCGGTCTTAATGACCTTATCAAGAATTTCACCGCATCCCGACTGCTTGGAAATGATGGAAGGAGTCCCACACTGCATGGCTTCCAGCGGAGCGATACCGAAAGGCTCGGAAACGGAAGGCATAACGAATACATCACTGTTCTTGTAAACCTCATATACCTGCTTTCCCTTCATGAAGCCCGGGAAGTGGAACCGGTCGGCGATGCCCCGCTCGGCTGCCAGATTAATCATGGCATCCATCATATCTCCCGAACCGGCCATAACAAAGCGGATGTTGCGGGCACGCTGCAATACCAGCGAAGCTGCTTCCACAAAGTATTCCGGTCCCTTCTGCATGGTGATACGGCCCAGGAATGTCACAATCTTCTCTTTGGAATGGTCGGGACGTGGAATGTCCTGGTATTCCTGCGAGAGAGGATAGACGGCATTGTGCATGGCAAACACCTTCTTGGGGTTCTGATGGTACTGCTCAATAACCGTGCGGCGGGTCAGTTCGGACACGCACATGATGCAGTCGGCATAATCCATACCGTTCTTCTCCATAGAATAGACGGTAGGATTGACTTTTCCACGTGAACGGTCAAAGTCAGTAGCATGGACATGGATGCAGAGCGGCTTTCCGCTCACCATCTTGGCATGCACTCCGGCGGGATACGTCAGCCAGTCGTGGGCATGAATAATATCAAATTCCTGCTGGCGAGCCACTACTCCGGCAATCACCGAGAAGTTGTTTATCTCTTCGTGCAGGTTGCCGGGATAACCGCCGGCAAAGTCCATGCAGCCTATGTCATTGACGTGCATATAAGAGAAATCCGAATAGATATGGTCACGAAAAGAATAATAATCTTCCGGCGTCATGTTGCGCGTCAGCCTCGACTTCAAATAATTGTAATCGACATCACGCCACACGATAGGCACCTGGTTCATGCCCACTATCTTCAAGAAGTCCTCTTCTTCGCCCGTCGGCTTGGGCATGCAGAAAGTAGTTTCCACATCACCCTGCAAACTTAATCCCTTAGTTATTCCATAAGAAGCAACCGCAAGACCACCATATATTTTGGGAGGAAATTCCCATCCAAACATTAAAACTTTCATCTTCGTTCCTCCTATTATAAATTATACTTAGACAATAACTTCAAGATACGCAGGATTTCCGCCGTATTCATGGCAAATGACACCGCCCCTCTTCCAACAAACGGAGGATTACCATCGAAGAGTTCGGGCAATGCGCCAATACAGTGGGAAGTCATTTCATCTTCCATACCGATGAGGTATCTCTCTACAAACGACACGCCACTCACTTTATAGATACGCAGATATGCTTCCATGTAGAAACCCATCAGCCACGGCCATGCCGTACCCTGATGATAGGCATAATCTCTTTGAATCTGAGGACCTACATAATTCGGATTGTATCCGCCACTCTTGGGGCTCAGTGTACGCAAGCCCTTCGGAGTCAACAGTTCTTTCGTCACAATATCAAGCACCTGTTTCTTCTGGGCCCTATCCAACGGAGAATAGTCAAAGGCAACGGTAAATATCATGTTGGGACGTACGCTCCAGTCCATCATATAACCATCCACATAGTCGAACAGATAGCCATACTCATTGCGGAAGACGTCTACGAAAGACTTTCCGGTGATTTCTGCCTGAGCGTCCAGTGTATCGGCAAGAATTTCATTGCCCCCCTCCCGAACCATATCGGCTACAAAACGCAGGGCATTGTACCACAGTGCATTCACTTCTACAATGTAGCCCGTACGTGGAATAACCGGGCGGCCATTGGCGGTAGAGTTCATCCAGGTAACCGCTTTCTCGGTGCCATTGGTATACAACAGTCCGTTTTCGTGCAGGAAGAGATTGTCATGCCTGCGTTCATGGATATAGTCAACAATCTCCTCGAGAAGATTACCGTACATCTGCCGGCAATTTTCACGCGAAGTCTCCTTGGCATACTGCTGTAAAGCCCAGACAGCCCACAGCAGCACATCCGGATGCTCCATCTCGTATATCTTATAGGAGGAAGGTTCTCCATTGATAAACTCACGGATAGCCTTTTCGGCTGTTTTCATCACGTCTTCAAATTCATCTTGCTCGCCTAAGGCCAAAGTAAGACCCGGCAGGGAGATGAACAAGTCACGGGCGCGACACTTGAACCAGGGATAGCCTGCAAGCACATAATGCTCCTCGCCCTGCTTGTTGTGGAACTGGTGCGCCGAGTTTTTCAGACAGTGGTAGAAACTGTCACGCGGAGTGCGGTCGGCCACCTCGGACTCAAAAGTCTGCTTCAGCTTGCGGGGAGAAATCTCGGAGATACCGGCGGAGAAGACAACGCTTTCCCCTTTCTTTATATCCACTTCAAAATATCCCGGCACATAAAGGTCTTCGTTGAAGTCATATCCGCGTTCCTGTTCTTTGGGATACTCGATACCACGATACCAGTCAGGCTGGAAGTGGAACTCATTCTTTTTGTTGAGCTGCATGAACAACTCCGGATAACCGGGATACATGCAGGTTTTAATGCCATTCTCTACCAACTGGTAGTCGCGGCTTGCCTGCGCATTTTCGTGCGTGTACTCGCGCACACTGCGGAATGCCAGGAAAGGGCGGAAACGAAGTGTGGTTGCCGAATGGGCATCGACCAAGGTATAACGAATCAGAATCCGATTTTCATGGTGTACGAAAATCTTTTCCTTACGAAGGATGACGCCTCCTACACGATAGGTAGTTGTGGGGATATTTTCACAGTCAAACTCTCGGATATACTTGTGCCCGTTAGGACTGAAGTGGTTTCCTTGATACTTATGCAACCCCAGGTTGAACTCCGCACCGTGCTGAATTACAGTTTCATCCAAAGAAGACAGCAGCACATGGTTTTCATCATCGAGGTTGGGGACCGGTATCACCAACAGACCGTGATATTTGCGTGTGTTACAATCTACAATTGTTGTACAATGATAGGCTCCCGACCTATTCGTCCGCAATATCTCCCTTGGCAAAGATTCTTGCAGATTAATCATCAGGGTCTTGTCAAATCGTAAATAACTCATAGTTGTGCATTATTTAAAGGTTAATTATTTCGGTATATGCGCTACAAGCCATGTAGCGATGCCCAAAAATACGAATTAAAGCTTATAGGCAAAATAAAAAGTCAGTTTTTTTTCGGTTTTCGTCAAATATTCCGTAGTATTGTACAAAAATAGCAATCACTGTACGAAATATGAAGCATGATATACGCAGAATGGCATTGGCGGCGGTTATACCCCTATTCCTGCTATTCATTTTATACATTTTAAAGTTTTTGGAGACAGGCATGGATTGGAACTTCACACGACTGGGAGTATATCC
Source organism: Bacteroides sp. AF25-38AC (assembly GCF_003602995.1). Classification (NCBI taxonomy): domain Bacteria; kingdom Pseudomonadati; phylum Bacteroidota; class Bacteroidia; order Bacteroidales; family Bacteroidaceae; genus Bacteroides; species Bacteroides sp. AF25-38AC. Next base: position 177,674 of record NZ_QTMD01000005.1, read on the forward strand.
GATGGAACAGCGGGGCGTGTTCGGAATTTTCGCACATCCACTGGTACACAGCAGTTTCAAGCATCTGTTCGCCAATACGATTCCACTCTTTTTCCTGATGTGGTGTCTGTTCTATTTCTACCGGCATATAGCCCCCTACATCTTCTTTGCCATTTGGATAGGATGCGGTGCGCTTACCTTTCTTATAGGGAAACCGGGATGGCATATCGGAGCCAGCGGCATCATATACGGACTGGCTTTTTTTCTGTTCTTCAGCGGCATTCTGCGCAAACATGTACCGCTTATCGCCATTTCACTGTTGATAACGTTCCTATATGGCGGCCTGGTATGGAATATGTTCCCACAATTTGCCAAAGCCACCACTTCCTGGGAAGGACACCTTAGCGGAGCCATAGCAGGCACGCTATGCGCCATAGGCTTTATGGAATACGGTCCCCAACGGCCCGATCCGTTTGCCGGAGAGGAAGACGAAGAGGAAGACGAAGATGAGGAAAACAATGAGGATGAGGACGATAAGAAGGAAGAGGAGAAGGATGAGGATTCGTCTACAAGGATTGAATAGCACGTTTAAGAAACAATAAAAAAAACAAAAAGAGGGGCAAAGAGTTTACAGTACACCTTGATAATATCTACTTTTGTTTCAAAACAAGAAGAAAAAGCATTATGAATACAATGTTTGATACATTACTGCAACTGCCACTCTTTCAAGGACTCGCACAAGAAGACTTTACCAATATCCTGGGGAAAGTCAAGCTGAGCTTTACAAAGCATAAAGCCGGCGAAGTTATCGTGAAAGCCGGTGACACATGCAGTCAACTGATATTCGTATTGAAAGGTGAAATCTCCTCATGTACTTCATCTGCGAATACATCATACAGCTCCACGGAATATTTTCAGGCACCTTATGTCATCGAGCCACAATCTCTGTTCGGGATGAGCACCTCCTACGTCTCGGCCTATACCGCCCAAACCGAGACCCACACAGTGAGCATCAGCAAGGCTTTCGTCATGAGCGAATTGTTCAAATATGACATATTCCGCCTGAATTACATGAATATCATCAGCAACCGCGCCCAAAGCCTAAACAGCCGTCTTTGGGCAGAAAGCACCGACAACCTTGAGAAACGTATCGGCAACTTTATCCTGACACATATCGAACGTCCGTCAGGCAGGAAAATACTGAAAATAAAAATGGAAGAATTGGCTCAGGTGGTCAATGATACCCGTATGGGAGTATCAAGAGCGTTGAACAGCATGCAGGAGAAAGGCCTGCTCGAACTGCACAGAGGCGAGATGATGATTCCCGACGCAGAAAAGCTCTTATAGGCCACCTGAACCGAGATTTCCTACAACACCTTGTCTATCGCTTTCTTTATCAAGGCTTCCATCACTTTATACCCTTCTAGAGTGGGGTGTACCCCATCCCGGGTATACGAGGAGTTCAGAGCCTTATTGTCGCCTTCCACCATCTCACTGTAATAGTCGACATAAGGAATCTTGTTTTCCTGGGCATACTTCCGGATTCTGGCATTCAGCTGCATTATCTTTTGCGGAGCATCCTTCACCGAAGGATTCCAGCCAAAGGCAGCGGCAGGCAACACAGACGTCAAAATCACCTTTATCTTATTGGCCCGTGCCAGCTCTACCATAGACACTATATTTCCAAAAGTGTATTCTTCATTATAAGCGCCTGCATTTTCCGCAATGTCATTGGTACCTGCATTTATCACGACCAGCGCCGGAGCAAGCTTGATGACATCTTCGCGAAAACGGAGCAGGAAATGGGAAGAAGTCTGCCCGCCTATACCACGGCCCACATAACCGTTGTCTTCAAAGAAAGCGGCATCGTTTGCCACCCATCCTTCCGTGATGGAGTTGCCCATAAAAACCACCCGGTCCTTCTGTTTTCCCTTCCGTACCAGTTCCTTGTTTGCCTCTGCATAGCGTTTCAAATTTCCCCAGTCCTGCTTCTGTGCGTCAGAGGCTACCCAGGGGATGCACAAAAAGACAGCAATCATACATAAAAGTTTCATTGTTCTATTCTTTGTTGTTTTGTTATAAAAAAAACAGCCCCACCGTTTTTAAGGTGAGGCTATCATTATCATTGGTCAATCTCACTCCCACTCGATAGTCGCATTGGGTTTCGGAGACATATCATAACAAACGCGATTGACGGTTTTCACTTCCTTGAGAATACGGTCGGTAATCTTCATTAGGATGGGCCAGTCCACCGGCTCAATGGTAGCGGTCATGGCATCCACTGTGTTGACGGCACGGATAATGACGGGCCAGTCGAACGAACGTGCATTGTCGCGTACACCCACAGATTTGAAATCGGGCACCACAGTGAAATACTGCCATACCTTCTTATCCAGGCCTGCCAGTTGGAATTCCTCACGCAGAATGGCATCCGACTCGCGTACAGCCTCCAAGCGGTCACGGGTAATGGCTCCCAGACAACGTACTCCCAATCCGGGACCGGGGAACGGCTGACGGTAAACCATCTCGTACGGCAATCCAAGCTCTACACCGCATGCACGTACTTCGTCCTTGAACAGCTGGCGCAACGGCTCCACCAATTCAAACTGCAAATCCTCGGGCAGACCGCCTACGTTGTGATGAGACTTCACCATCTTGGCTGTTTTTGTGCCACTCTCTACAATATCGGGATAGATGGTACCTTGTCCCAGGAAGTCGATACCGTCCAGCTTGCGGGCTTCTTCCTCAAAGACACGGATAAACTCTCCGCCGATAATCTTGCGCTTTTCTTCCGGGTCAGCCACGTTTTCCAGCTTGGAGAGGAAACGGTCTGTAGCATCCACGTATATCAAGTTAGCTTTCAGCTCCTTGTCAAAGATTTCCACCACGGCTTCCGATTCGCCCTTACGCATCAGTCCGTGGTTCACGTGTACGCAAACCAGCTTGTCTCCGATGGCTTTCAGCAGCAAAGCGGCCACCACGGAGCTATCCACACCACCGGACAGTGCCAGCAGCACCTTACGGTCGCCCACCTGACGACGTATCAACTCCACCTGGTCGTTGACGAAATTCGTCATGTTCCAGTTCGCCTCAGCCTTGCAAGTATCGAATACGAAAGATTTCACAGCCTCCTTGATGGCTTCCACATCATCCGTAAACTGCGGCAGCTTCACTTCGCACAGCGCCTTGTCGTGTCCGGCAGCCATTACGGGGAATCCCGCTTCGTAAATCTCGGGCAACACGTCGATGGACACCCCGTCAACCACATTGTTGGGGCCGCCGTTGATGATGATGCCTTTCACATTCGGCAAGGCCTTCAGTTCGGCAGCAGTAATGTCGTGCGGGTAGATTTCGCTATATACTCCCAACGCACGAATCGCCCGGGCAAGCACTGTGTTCTCATGGCTTCCCAAATCCAGAATCACAATCATATCCTGCTTCATTCTTCTATATTGTTTTTAAGTTAATAATTTCAGTAGGTCTTATTCCCATTCTATTGTGCTGGGTGGTTTTGAAGAGATGTCATAGGTCACGCGGTTCACACCTTTCACCTTATTTATAATGTCGTTGGACACCTTACCCAGGAATTCGTAGGGCAGATGCGCCCAGTCGGCTGTCATGGCATCGGTGGAAGTGACGGCACGCAAGGCCACTGCACGTTCATAGGTGCGTTCGTCGCCCATCACGCCCACACTCTGTACGGGCAGAAGAATGACGCCCGCCTGCCAGACCTGATGGTAGAGCGATGTCTCGTTGCCGTCGGCATCCTGCACTTTCCAGTCACGCAAGCCCTGAATGAAAATATCGTCGGCTTCCTGCAAAGTATGCACCTTCTCCGGTGTTATATCCCCCAGGATGCGGACAGCCAGTCCCGGACCGGGGAAAGGATGACGGGTAATCAAATGTTCGGGCATTCCCAATTCGCGTCCCACGCGGCGTACTTCGTCCTTGAACAGCCACTGCAACGGTTCGCACAGACGGAGGTTCATCTCCTCGGGCAGACCGCCCACGTTGTGATGGCTCTTGATGGTCTTGCCCGTAATGTTTAGGCTCTCGATGCGGTCGGGATAAATGGTGCCTTGTGCCAACCAACGGGCATCGGTTATCTTGTGCGCTTCGGCATCGAAGACCTCGATAAAATCGCGGCCGATGATTTTACGCTTTTGCTCAGGCTCGGTCACTCCCTCCAAATCCTTGAAGAACTTCTCGCTGGCATCCACGCCAATCACGTTCAGTCCCAGGCATTCGTAGTCGTGCATCACATTCTTGAACTCATTCTTGCGAAGCAGTCCGTGGTCCACAAAGATACAGGTCAAGTTCTTGCCAATGGCACGATGCAGCAACACGGCGGCTACCGAAGAATCCACACCGCCACTCAGTCCCAGGATAACTCGGTCGTTGCCAAGCTGCTCCTTCAGTTCGGCCACAGTAGTATCTACAAACGATGCGGCGCTCCAGCTCTGGCTGCAACCGCATACGTCCACCACGAAGTTGCGCAGCATCTGCGTACCGTCCTCGCTATGAAATACTTCCGGATGGAACTGCACTCCCCACATCTCCTCGCCGGACACCTGGTAAGCAGCAATCGCTACCTTGTCCGTAGAAGCTATAATCTTGAAGTTGTCGGGAATGGCTGTAATCGTGTCTCCATGGCTCATCCATACTTGGGTATTCTTCCTTACCCCTTTGAAAAGGACATTCTCCGAATCGAAAGAACCGAGATGGGCACGTCCGTACTCGCGGGTTCCTGCCGGCTCCACCCGTCCACCGTTGCTGTAGGAGATAAACTGCGCACCGTAGCAGATACCCAGAATGGGGTATTTCCCACGAATCCCGCTCAAATCTACCTTGAATGCACTCTTATCATAAACAGAAAAGGGGCTACCCGAAAGGATAACTCCTTTTACACTCTCATCTCCGTATGGAAATTTGTTGTAAGGTACAATCTCGCAATAGACATTCAATTCGCGCAGCCGGCGGCCGATGAGCTGCGTGGTTTGCGAACCGAAATCAAGAATAATAATCTTCTCTTGCATATAAATCCGTATAGACTTTAATAAATGATTTGCAAAAGTAGAAAAAGTAAAGGAATTATCAGGGATAATGTGACAGAAAAACGTTTTTTTACTAAAAACAGCTTTAATTTCAGGCTAGAACTATCCACAAGGATACTAAAAGCTATTCTTACTACAACCGTGCTGTTTTCTTACCACAGCTATGCAACTTGCTTACCACAGCAATGTTATTTTCTTACCACGGCTGTGGTAAGATTACTGCTTAGTATAAAAAGGGACAGTTTCCGGCGGTACCGGGGAGAGTTAAATGCATTAGGGAATGTATCAAAAGCCATGAACGCTTTCATCATGTTATAATATTAGGCGCGGAATTCTAAGACCTACGCAAGTTTCCTGTGCAAAAACTTGTGTAGGTCTTAGAATTCCGCGCCTAAAAAAAGCGTCAAGAGGGTTTTGACATCCCTATGAAGTTCCGCTTCGATATTACTTTTCTTTCAGCAAATCACGGATTTCGGTCAGCAGCACCTCTTCCTTGCTCGGGGCAGGGGGAGCCGGAGGAGCGGCAGGCGCCTCTTCTTTCTTCTTTTCAGTCAGCTTGGTCAACAACTTTATGAACATGAAGATAGAGAATGCTATAATCAGGAAGTCGAAGGTGACCTGCAAGAAATTACCGTAATTCAGGGTCACGGCAGCAATTTCTTTTCCGTCCACCATTTCGGCAGGTTTCAGCACCCACTTCAAGTCTGTAAAGTTGACACCGCCCACCAGCAGCCCGATAGGAGGCATAATCACATCTGCCACAATGGAGGAGACGATTTTTCCGAATGCCCCACCGATAATCACACCGACGGCCATGTCTATCACATTGCCCTTCATGGCAAAAGCCTTAAATTCCTGTAAAAATGAACTTTTTCCCATCTTTTCAATTATTTAATTATGATTTTGGTTACGAATATAAAAACATTTTCTTACTTTTGCACCGCAAATCAGAAAGAATTGCAATTAGTAAGCGAAAGTTTATTTTTAAACATTATAAAACCCTTAAAAGTTTAAACAAAATGATTAAAGTAGGTATTAATGGATTCGGACGTATCGGACGTTTCGTATTCCGCGCTGCAATGAAGAGAAACGATATTCAGATCGTAGGTATCAACGACCTTTGCCCGGTAGATTACTTGGCTTACATGCTGAAGTATGACACTATGCACGGCCAGTTCGACGGTACTATCGAAGCTGATGTTGAAAACAGCAAGCTGATCGTTAACGGTCAGGCTATCCGCATCACTGCAGAAAGAAACCCGGCTGACTTGAAATGGAACGAAGTAGAGGCAGAATACGTTGTTGAATCTACTGGCTTGTTCTTGAGCAAAGACAAAGCTCAAGCTCACATCGAAGCCGGCGCAAAATATGTTGTAATGTCTGCTCCTTCTAAGGACGACACTCCGATGTTCGTTTGCGGTGTTAACGAAAAGACTTACGTTAAGGGTACTCAATTCGTATCTAACGCTTCTTGTACTACCAACTGCTTGGCTCCTATCGCTAAGGTATTGAACGACAAATGGGGTATCACTGACGGTTTGATGACTACTGTTCACTCTACAACTGCTACTCAGAAGACAGTTGACGGTCCTTCTATGAAAGACTGGAGAGGTGGTCGTGCTGCTTCCGGCAACATTATCCCGTCTTCTACCGGTGCTGCTAAGGCTGTAGGTAAAGTTATCCCGGCATTGAACGGCAAACTGACTGGTATGTCTATGCGTGTTCCGACTTTGGACGTATCTGTAGTTGACTTGACAGTTAACTTGGCTAAGCCCGCTACTTACGCTGAAATCTGCGCTGCCATGAAGGAAGCTTCTGAAGGCGAATTGAAGGGTGTTCTGGGTTACACTGAAGATGCAGTTGTTTCTTCTGACTTCTTGGGTGACACTCGCACTTCTATCTTCGACGCTAAGGCTGGTATCGCTTTGACTGATACTTTCGTTAAGGTTGTATCTTGGTATGATAACGAAATCGGTTATTCTAACAAGGTTCTTGACTTGATTGCTCACATGGCATCAGTTAACTGCTAATATACAGTTAGAAAATAATAAAAAATAGGTGACTTCTGCAGAAGTCGCCTATTTTTTTTGCAATTTTGCAGCTAGTTCGTTTTTTATCAGACCCTTTAAACATGATGAAGATTATACTAACTCTAATATTGCTTTGCTTTATGAACACTATATCGTCTCAAAATCCTTTTTTTGAAACATACTCCACGCTGCACGGCACTGTCCCGTTCGACAAGATTAAGACCGGAGATTACGTACCCGCCATCCGCGAAGGCATCCGCCGCCAAAATGCGGAAATAGAGGCCATCATCCGCAATCCGGAAGTCCCGACATTTGCCAACACAGTGTTGGCCTACGAGAAGTCCGGTGAGATGCTCCACCGTGTCAGCACTGTATTCGGCAATCTGCTCAGTGCCGAAACGGACGATGACCTACAGGAACTGGCCAAAGAAATCATGCCGATGATGAGCGAGCATGAAAACAACATCAGCCTGAACGAAGAGCTGTTTGCACGTATCAAAGCTGTTTACGAACAGCAAGACAAAGAAACATTGAGCCCGGAACAGCACAAACTGCTGGAAGACATTTATAACGGCTTTGTACGCAACGGTGCCAACCTCCTGGGAGAAGATAAGGAGAAATACCGGGCTTTATGCAAAGAGCTCAGCCTGCTGACGCTGCAGTTCAGCGAAAACAACCTGAAAGAAACGAACGACTACAAGCTTGTCATCACCGACAAGTCACAACTGGCCGGGCTGCCCGAGAGCGCGGTAGAAGCCGCTGCAGAGACAGCCGGGGAAAAAGGCGTCGAAGGCTGGGTATTCACCCTGCAGGCTCCCAGCTATGGCCCTTTTCTGACCTACGCAGACAGCCGTGACCTGCGCCGTGAGCTATATATGGCCTACAATACGAAGTGTACGCATGACAACGCCAGCAATAATCTGGAAACCGTAAAGAAACTGGCCAATGTCCGTATGGAGATTGCCCAACTCCTAGGCTATGACAACTTCGCCGAATACAACCTCCAGGAGCGCATGGCACAAAACAGTGAGTCCGTGTATAAGCTGCTGGACCAACTGCTGGAGGCTTACACGCCCACCGCCAAACAAGAATATGCAGAAGTGCAAGCCCTGGCACGCCAAGCGGAAGGAGAAGACTTCGTCCTGATGCCGTGGGACTGGGCGTACTATTCCCATAAACTGAAGGACCGGAAGTTCAATATCGACGATGAGCTGCTCCGCCCTTACTTTGAGCTGAACAACGTGAAGGAAGGTGTATTCGGCCTGGCAACCAGACTGTATGGCATCACCTTCAAGAAGAATCCGGATATTCCCGTTTATCACAAGGATGTGGATGCCTACGAAGTCTTCGACAAAGACGGGAAATTCCTTGCCGTGTTCTATACCGACTTCCACCCCAGAGCAGGCAAGCGCTCGGGAGCCTGGATGACCAGCTACAAGGAACAGTGGATTGACGAAAAGACCGGTGAGAACAGCCGTCCCCACATATCCATTGTGATGAACTTCACCAAACCGACACAGGACAAGCCTGCCCTGCTTACCTTCGGCGAGGTGGAGACATTCCTGCACGAATTCGGCCACAGCCTGCATGGTATGTTTGCCAATACCACCTACGGGAGCCTGAGCGGGACCAACGTGTATTGGGACTTTGTGGAACTCCCCTCCCAATTCATGGAGAACTTCGCCATCGAAAAGGAATTCCTGCATACGTTTGCCCGCCATTACCAAACCGGAGAACTGATACCGGACGAACTGGTACAGCGCATTGTGGATTCCTCCAACTTCAACGCGGCATACGCCTGCCTCCGCCAGGTTAGCTTCGGCCTGCTCGATATGGCTTGGTACACACGTAACACCCCGTTTGAAGGTGACGTGAAAGCCTATGAAAAGAAGGCTTGGGAAAAAGCACAGATTCTGCCTTCTGTGGCAGAAGCCTGCATGAGCACACAATTCTCCCATATCTTTGCCGGAGGATATTCTGCCGGATACTATAGTTATAAATGGGCAGAGGTGCTGGATGCAGATGCTTTCTCGCTATTCAAGCAGACGGGCATCTTCAACCCGGAGACTGCCGCCTCCTTCCGCGAGAACATTCTTTCCAAAGGCGGAACGGAACATCCGATGACGCTCTATAAACGCTTCCGCGGACAAGAGCCTACAATCGACGCATTATTAATCAGAAATGGAATAAAGAAATGAAGAGACTTATAAGGAACATCTTTTGCATGTTGCTCATGTTTTCGCTGCTCCCCCTGCTAAGCGGTTGCGACAACGAGGACGATGTTATCGGAATATTCACCGGGAAGACATGGAAGCTCAGCCGACTCACCAATAAAGGCAGCAATGCCCAATTCTATCCAAACCTTTGGAACAACAATGAGGAAGAGATGAAGAAGAGTCTGGACAAGCTATATAATCAGAAAAACACCTTCACCCTCAATTTTGAAGGTACTGAACTGGATGGAGAACTGATGGGCACCACCGTCAACGGACAAGGCATCAACTCAAGCGTCAACGGCACTTGGAAAGCCGACGGAGCTTCAGGCTCGCTCAGCATCAGTGTGAAGGTTACGGGGGCTGCAGAAAGCGATGCACTGGCCAAGGCATTCATCTCCGGATTGCAAAACGTGTACAAGTATGAAGGGGATGCCAATTCACTGACCCTCTATTTTAAAGACGGACCGACAACCAGAGTCATGGGATTCACCCCGCAACGATAAAGCATAAATATGATGGACGATTCTACAAAAGACAAACAAGAAGCATTGGATAGGCGTTATATACGTATGGCAAGCATTTGGGCCGAAAATTCGTATTGCCAACGCCGCCAGGTCGGTGCACTGATTGTAAAAGACAAGATGATTATCTCTGACGGCTACAACGGTACCCCTTCCGGTTTTGAGAATGTATGCGAAGATGAGAATAACGTCACCAAACCATACGTGCTCCATGCCGAAGCAAACGCCATTACCAAAATAGCCCGTTCAAACAACAGCAGTAACGGTGCCACCATGTACGTCACTGCCTCCCCCTGCATAGAATGCGCCAAACTGATTATCCAGGCAGGCATCAAGCGGGTGGTCTACTCCGAGAAATACCGTCTGGAAGATGGTATCGAACTTTTGAAACGGGCAGGCATCGAGGTGGTATTTATTTCAATGGATAATGGATAATGAAAAGTTGAAAGCTGCATGCGCAACCAAATAGTAAATTGTAAATAGTCTAATAGTAAATAAACATCATGAGTACAAAAAATACTTCCCGCTTTATGCCGCTTATCATCGCAATCAGCGTAGTCGCGGGAATTCTTATCGGAACGTTTTACGCCAGACATTTTGCCGGTAACAAACTGGGAATCATCAACAGTTCGTCCAACAAGCTGAATGCCTTGCTGCGTGTTATTGATGACCAGTATGTGGATACCGTCAACATGACCGATTTGGTAGAGAAGGCCATGCCGCAGATATTGGCGGAACTCGACCCCCACTCCACCTACATCCCCGCACAGAAGCTGGAAGAGGTAAACTCCGAACTTGAAGGCAGCTTCAGCGGTATAGGTATCCAGTTCACCATTCAAGAAGACACGATACACGTAAACAGCGTGATTCCCGGCGGACCGTCCGAGAAAGTGGGCCTGATGGCAGGCGACCGCATTGTAATGGTCAACGACAGTCTGTTTGCAGGCAAAGGCCTGACAAACGAAAAGGCCATGCGCAACCTGAAAGGTCCGAAAGGAAGCCAAGTGAAGTTAGGCGTCAAGCGTGCTACGGAAAAGGAGTTGCTCGACTTCACCATCACACGCGGTGACATCCCACAAAACACCATTGATGCAGCCTATATGCTCGACGATGACTACGGATATATACAAATCAGCAAATTCGGACGTACCACACACGTGGAGCTGCTGAATGCGATTGCCCAACTGAGCCACGAGAAGTGCAAAGGCCTGATTATCGACCTGCGCGACAATACCGGAGGATACATGGAAGCCGCCACACGCATGGTGAACGAATTCCTGCCGGAAGGGAAGTTGATTGTATATACCCACGGCCGCAAATATCCCCGCATGGAGGAATATGCCAACGGTACCGGCAGTTGCCAGAAGCTGCCGCTAGTGGTATTGGTAAACGAGAGTTCCGCTTCGGCCAGCGAAATCTTTGCGGGCGCCATTCAGGACAATGACCGCGGAACCATTGTAGGACGCCGTTCCTTCGGCAAGGGACTCGTACAGCAACCCATCGACTTCAGTGACGGTTCCGCCATCCGCCTGACCATTGCCCGTTATTACACCCCATCGGGCCGTTGCATCCAGCGCCCCTACGAGAACGGCAAGGACAGCAAATACGAAATGGACTGGATTACCCGTTACGAACACGGCGAGTTCTTCTCCAAAGACAGCATCAAACTGGACGAAAACCTGCGTTACTCTACCGGTTTGGGCAGACCCGTATACGGCGGCGGTGGCATTATGCCGGACGTATTCGTTCCGCAAGACACAACCGGAGTATCTTCTTACCTGATAGAAGTAAGCAACAAGGGACTGATTCTGCAATTCAGCTTCCAGTATACCGACCGCAACCGTGCGAAATTGAGTGAATACGACAATGAAGAAGATTTGTTGAAGTACCTTCGCCACCAAGGTATCGTGGAGCAGTTTGTACGTTTTGCAGACTCCAAGGGAGTAAAGCGGCGCAACCTGCTTATCCACAAGTCCTACAAGCTACTGGAAAGAAGTCTTTACGGCAACATTATCTATAACATACTGGGAAGGGAGCAATACATCCGCTACATCAACCAGAGCGATGCTACCGTCAAGAAGGCATTGGATATTCTGGAACGTGGCGAGGCATTCCCAAAAGCCCCGGAAGCGACACCAATCACAGAGGATACAAAAGATGATGGAAAGGAAAAAAGAACTGCGCAGGCAGGTAGCTTTGTTGAAGACCCGACACAGCTCTTCCACTACGCGTCAGTCTGCTGAAATACTTGCCGCCCTCGAGGCACACCCCGCTTTCAGGGCGGCAACCACCGTACTGCTTTACCACTCTCTCAAAGACGAAGTGGACACACACGAATTTATCCGGAAGTGGAGCCGCGAAAAGCGGATACTGCTTCCGGTAGTTGTAGGTGACGACCTGGAACTGCGGCTGTACACCAGACCCGAAGACTTGAAACCTGGCGCATACGGCATCGAAGAACCAACCGGCGAGCTATTTACCGACTATGCAGACATAGACTTCATAGTGGTTCCCGGCGTGGCATTCGACCGTAACGGCAACCGCCTGGGGCGCGGTAAAGGTTACTATGACCGGCTTCTGCCCCGCATCCCATCAGCCTACAAAGCCGGCATCTGCTTCCCGTTTCAACTCGTAGAAGAAGTTCCTGCGGAACCGTTTGATATACGCATGGATGAAATCATTACGCAATGAAAACTAATTATCATACACACACCACACGCTGCATGCATGCCACCGGAGATGACGAAGACTATGTGCTCAGTGCCATCAAAGGCGGTTACCGGATACTCGGGTTTTCAGACCATACTCCCTGGAAATACCGTACCGACTACGTAGCCGACATGCGGATGCTCCCCGAGGAGCTCCCCGGCTACGTGGAGAGTCTCAAGACACTCCGTGAGAAATACCACGACCGGATAGACATCAGAATAGGACTTGAATGTGAATACTTCCCCCAATATATCCATTGGCTGAAAGAGCAAACCAAGAAGTACCAACTGGACTATATCATCTTCGGAAACCATCACTACCACACCGATGAAAAGTTCCCCTACTTCGGCCATCATACAGACAGCCGCGACATGCTCGAACTTTACGAAGAGAGCGCCATCGAAGGTATGGAAAGCGGATTATTCTCCTGCCTTGCCCATCCGGACTTGTTCATGCGCTCCTATCCGAAGTTCGACCACCATTGCACTACCATCAGCCGGCACATCTGCCGTACTGCTGCACGCCTGAATGTCCCGTTGGAATACAATATAGGCTATGTAGCCTACAATGAAGCGCACGGCTTATCCACCTACCCGTGCCCGGAGTTCTGGCGAATCGCTGCCAATGAAGGCTGTACAGCTATCATCGGACTGGATGCGCATGACAACAAGGATTTGGAAACTCCGATGTATTATGACCGGGCAGTCCGGGAATTGAAGGAACTGAAGATTGAAAGAATAGATGAGCTGAGGATGCTCATCTGAATATGATATTCGTTATGACCTGGGCCCCCACATGACGATTCAAGTTGCGCACCAGCAACTCGCGCCCCATCATCAGTTCCTGGCGCAAAGCAGCAGAAGTGAGATGCACATAAAGCACCTGGTTCTTTATATAAAGTTCACGGGTGTAGGAGGCAATGGTAGGCCCCAGCACTTCGGGCCACGCACTGATAAGCCGCCGTTCATTCAGCGGAGACTCCAGACTTTCCTGCCTGAGGTAATGACGGATAAGTTCACCTATCTGTTCGGCATTATTGCGCTTCATGCCTCTTCCTCCTTCATTTCGGCAACCGTTCCCTGCTCCACACGGAACATCTTATAATCACTGCCCACTTTATGCAGAATACGGTCCAGGTGTTCGCGGTTGGTATCGGTTATAAAAATCTGCCCAAAACTGTCGCCTGCCACCAACTTGATGATTTGCTCCACACGCGAGGCATCCAGCTTGTCAAAGATATCGTCCAACAACAACAAGGGAACAGTGGTCCCGGTACGTTTCAGGAAATCAAACTGTGCCAGCTTCAACGCTACCAGATAAGTCTTGTTCTGCCCCTGCGACCCTTCACGCTTGATGGGGAAATCTCCCAAAAGCATATTCAGCTCGTCCTTGTGCACACCGCGCAACGAATAGCCCATAATCTGGTCGCGAGCACGGCTTTCCTTCAGCACTTCCAGCAAAGAGGCATCGCGGGCATGGGAGTCATAGCTTAATCCCACCTTCTCCCTATCTTGCGAAATGAATGAATAGAAAGACTGGAAAATAGGAATAAACTCACGGATAAAGGCCTCACGTTTGCGGAACACCACTTCACCGGCTTGTGCCATCATCTCCTCCCAAACCAGAAAGAGCTCTTCCTCCACCGGCTGTTCACTCTTCAGTAAGGTATTCCGCTGCACCAAAGCTTTATTGTATCGTATCAAAGCATCCAGATACTCTTTGTCGTACTGCGAGATAACCACATCCATAAAACGTCGGCGTTCATCACTGCCTCCTGCTATCAACTCCGAATCGGCAGGCGAGACCATGACCAAAGGCAGGAAGCCGATATGATCCGACAAACGCGTATACTCCTTCTTGTTTCGCTTGAACTGTTTCTTCTGGCGCCTCTTCATACCACAGTAGATTTCCTCAGGAGTCCCATCGGCAGCCTCATAAAACCCTTGAATAACAAAGAAGTCAGCATCATGGCAGATATTCTGGGAATCAATGGGATTACCGGCACTTTTACAGAAAGACAAAAAATACACCGCATCCAGCAGGTTCGTTTTCCCCATGCCGTTCTGTCCGAAAAAGCAGTTCAACTTGGGCGAGAATGAAAGCTCCACCTGCTCCAAGTTCTTATAATTGAGTATAGATATACGTTTCAGTATCATTATAGTAACGATGAGTTCGGTTACAAAGATAATGCAAAACCGAAAGCAGTACAAAATAAGCCTGCTTATTTTTAATACAGAGGTGAAGCCCGGCTTATTGAAAAGTAGAAATAATTTCGGTGTTTTCTGATACAAAACAAAAAAAGATGCCGCTAAATTTCGTTGATAGCTATAAAAAACTTACTTTTGCGGGTCGAAATAGATAAATAAGAATAATAACAAAAAGATTATATAAAAATGGCAGAACAAAAAAAGACGAATGAAGCCTTAAACGTGGAGGATGCACTGACACAATCGGAGGCCTTTTTCATTAAGAACAAAAAAGCAATCATCGGCGCTGTAGTAGCAGTAATCATCATCATTGCCGGTGTAGTGATGTACAAGAACCTTTATGCAGACCCCCGTGAAGAAAAAGCACAAGCTGCCTTATTCAAAGGACAAGAATACTTCGAAGCAGACGCTTATGCACAAGCACTGAACGGTGATAGCATCGGTTTTGCCGGATTTGTAAAAGTGGCAGACGAATACAGCGGCACAAAAGCAGCCAATCTTGCAAAAGCTTATATGGGTCTCTGCTATGCACACCTCGGCAAATATGACGAAGCAGTGAAAGCATTGGACAGCTTTGACGGAGACGACCAAATGGTAGCTCCTGCCATGAAAGGTGCTATGGGTAACTGCTATGCGCAGCTCGGCCAACTGGACAAAGCCGCTTCCATGCTGCTGAAAGCCGCCAACGCAGCCGACAACAACTCCCTCAGCCCCATCTACCTGCTGCAAGCCGGAGAAATCCTGGTAAAGCAAGGTAAGTATGACGATGCAATTCAGGCGTATACCACTATCAAGGATAAATACTTCCGTTCATACCAGGCAATGGATATCGACAAGTATATCGAACAAGCCAAACTGTTGAAGAAGTAATATACCTTATTATAAAGACATCTCAGGCACGGATTACACGGAAAACACGGAAAGACACAATAGCCGTGAATCCATGTAGTCCGTGCCTCTTTTATCTCCCCTCTCCCTTTAATTTTCAATTATTAATTTTTAATTCTTAATTCCTTATTTATGGCAACAGCTTATCACAATCTTTCAGACTACGATTTCAGTTCTGTACCCAGCGCGGAAAAAATGAAATTCGGCATCGTTGTATCTGAGTGGAATTATAATATTACCGGTGCTCTCCTAAAAGGTGCCATAGACACCTTAAAAAAACATGGAGCCAAAGATGAAAATATTCTGGTAAAAACAGTACCCGGCAGTTTTGAACTGACTTTCGGCGCCAACCAACTTATCGAATACAGCGAAGTCGATGCAGTTATTGCAATTGGTTGTGTAGTCAGAGGAGATACTCCACATTTTGACTATGTTTGCATGGGTGCTACCCAAGGAATTACCCAATTAAACGCAAGTGGCGATGTACCAGTAATTTACGGATTAATTACTACCAATACTATGGAGCAAGCAGAAGACCGCGCCGGTGGCAAGCTGGGTAATAAAGGAGACGAATGTGCAATTACTGCAATAAAAATGATAGATTTTGCTTGGAGTTTACAAAAATAGTCGTATCTTTGCACCGCAATTGAGAAACAAAGCTACTCAATGAGAGAATTGAGATAGAATCTTAAGTGCAAAAGGGCAAATACCAGAGTGGCCAAATGGGGCAGACTGTAAATCTGCTGGCTTACGCCTTCGGTGGTTCGAATCCATCTTTGCCCACAAAAAATTGCGGAAGTAGCTCAGTTGATAGAGCATTAGCCTTCCAAGCTGAGGGTCGCGGGTTTGAGCCCCGTCTTCCGCTCTTAGAGAGGATTGATAATCAAAAGGTTATCAATCCTTTTCTTTTTATATATTACTTGGAATCTTCCTTCATGATATTATAAATAATGCAATTGTTGGTCTATTGTTGTTCCCAAAAACAATAAATATGATAACAATCAAAGCCGAAGTATTAAAAGGCAAGCAAAAGAGTGATGGTACATATAATGTAAAAATTAGAATGACCTATAAGAGAGAAGTCAAAAGACTACCAACTTCTATCTATGTAAGAAAGGAAGACCTCACCAAGACATTCAAAATAAAGAATCCCAAGTTTATTAAGGAAGCAAATAATATTGTTAGGCAATATCAAGAATTATGTGCCTCCCTCCCATTGGAAACAGCCAATTATAGCCTGAATGATATAATAGAGTGTATCAAGGTTAAAAATGAAAGAAAGACTACCATAGATTTCATTCAGTTCTCAAAGGAGTGGTTGGAGATTACTCAATTAAAAGGGAAATCCAACTACCAAACATCAATTAATGCCTTCATCACTTATCTTGGAAAAGAACATCTGAATACAGACCAAATGACCAAGAAGCTATTAAATGATTTCATAAATTACCTACAATTAAAAAGAACTCAAAGAATTGAGGAGTTAAAAAAACATGGGAAAAGAATACCTTCCAATAGAATGCTCTCTCTATATATTGGATGCCTCAGACACCTATACAATGAAGTCAAGAAAAGGTATAATGACTATGATAGAAACATCATCTTAGTACCAAACTCACCTTTTGAGAACTTGGAAATTCCCAAGCAAGAGGCTACAAGGAAGAGAGCTATTTCAGCAGAAGCAATCAAAGAGATATGGGAATTACCTTACCAATACAACAATAATGGAACAGAGAAAAAGTGCCCATATAACTTAGCCAAAGATTGCTTCATCATATCTTTCTGTCTGATGGGAATGAACTCAATAGACTTATATAGTTGTTCTACACTGGAAGGAGAAGTAATCACCTACTATAGAAGTAAAACCAAAGATAGAAGATTAGATAAAGCCAAAATGAAAGTTATAGTTCCCCCTATTCTTCAATCACTAATGGAAAAGTACCAAGACCAAACAAAAAACAGAATATTCAATTTCTATCACACTTATTCAACTGCTGGCAACTTCAACAAGGCTATCAATATTGGTTTAAAGGAAGTAGGAAAAATGCTCAATATAGATGATTTGGAATACTATGCAGCAAGGCACTCATGGGCTACTTTAGCAGTCAATAAAGTAGGCATAGACAAATATACAGTCCATGCAGCACTTAATCACATTGATGAAGCTATGAAAGTCACAGATATATACATTGAAAGAGACTTCAAGATTGAGAATGAAGCAAACTTGAAAGTTCTTAAATATGTATTTGGAAGTGAAGGGTTGAAGTAGTGTTAAAAGAATCTCTGTAGTTGATGGACTATGGAGATTCTTTAGTACATTTACTCACTTACTTTGTTATTAATATATTAAATCTAAGTGAGATGGAAAGTACATTGAATGATAAGACTATTTTTAATACCTATGCAGATATAATAGATTGGGATATTCTGACAGAAAGAGAATACCAAATTATAAGAGACTTGAAAGATAATGGTATAGAAATAACTCCTACTACTATCATCAAAGACCTCTCAGGTCTTCCTATAGGTCAAGAGGAATATGTAGGAGATGGTTCTGCATTTACTGGTAAGAAACATATGTTGTCAGATTACTTAAATAAGATGCCACATGGCATTATAGATAAAAGAATACCAGGCATTGGAGCAACAACTCTTGAAATCAAGTCCAGAAGGAACTCCATCATAGTATTTCCTACTAAAGCATTAGCCTATTCCAAGCATCTAAAGCACCATAATACTTTATATGTTGGAAGTAGTATTGAAGGAAAGAAAGGAACATCAAATGCTGAGATTCAACACTATATCAATACAAAAAGTTACAAGAAACTACTTGTAGTAGCTGATAGCTTAAAGAGAGTATTGACACTTATCAAGGAAGAGAATTATGACAAGTATTTCCTAATGATAGATGAAGTAGATGTACTCCAATCTGACAATAATTACAGACCTCAACTAGAAGATGTCATTGATTACTACTTAAAGTTTCCACCCAAAAACAGATGTATGGTGACTGCAACCATGAAAGCATTCTCCAATCCCCAGTTAGAGCATGAATGCAAATTTAATCTACCTTGGATATGTGATGTTCCTAGAGAAGTAAAGCTGTTACATACAGATAATATCACTATGGCAGTGGTAGAAGAAATACTCAAACATCCTAATGAGAAGATATTCATTGCCTATAATTCCATAGTGCATATAAGAGAAATCATTTTAGAACTTGAAGAGGAGACTAGAAAGGATTGCACTATTCTATGTAGTGAAGCATCCATTAAAGAAGCAGGTTCTTACTATGCACCTAAGTTAGAGAAAGGTGAAGATGGCAAAGAAAAGTTACCCAGTAGAATAAACTTTGCTACTTGCTGCTATTTCACTGGTATAGATATAGAGGATAAGTATCATTTAATCTCAGTCTCAGATATAAGACACTCACATTCCATACTATCTATTGATAGAATGACACAGATACATGGAAGGTGTAGAATAAGTAAGGGTGTACTCAGTGAAACACTGGTATATAGTACTTTCAAGAGTAAAGAAGTCAAGACCATCTTTGATGAACTTAAAAAGAGAAGAAAACATGAGAATTACAGCAAATACTTAATACACAAGACTGAGAAGGTATTGAATTTGATTGATTCAGCAGATAAACTTAGTAACAATGACAGTGATTTGAGAGAACTATTTAAGATAGTCAAAGAGGCTATAAAAGACCATACAAAACAAAAATCCATAGGAGAAGCACCGATTAAATTGACAAGAAAGAACATAGACAATCAATATGTTCCTGCATATCTCAACATTGACTATTTACAAGAGAAGTACTTTCTATATCAGCATGTATATACCTCAACTGAGAATATCAAGAAAGAAGTGGAACAAGATAACTGCAAGGTTATTGATAGTATATCATTATCCTACATTAAGACTGATAATCAAATAGAGAATGAGGCTAAGAATAAGGCTGTTTTGAAAGTTTGGGAGGAAGAGGATATACAAGAAGCTATTGCTGAAATTAGGCAATTAAATTCCATTAATCAGTTGAATGAAAGCACTCTTATAACCCAATGTAGAGGATATAAAAAGCATAAAAAGACCTTCTATGAGAGAGTTATGAAGCTATATAAATATGTAGATTTAGATAGTCTTTTATATTGGCTTTGGGAGATTAGAAACATGAATAATAAGGCTTTCAAAACTATTAATAATGCTGTGGTATTTTGGGCATTGGTAGATAATCATCCTTTAAAACAAAGTCTTAATTATGCTTTCCAAGACAAGTCAAAGCTGTATTCCAGTGATGAACTACATATGGATGTGATTGCCCCCATCATTAAGTACCATACTCACAAGACTATCAGTAAACACAAAGCTGTTAACCTATTAAATGCCTTCTATGAAGTCAAGAGAATAAAGAATAAAGGAGTGAATAAATATCAGATTATTGGTGAGAATCCTTATCACTTGAAGGTACATGGAGATAGAATATTCTATGATAATAATAACCTATTAGACTTTTTCATACTTTAACTACTGACAATTAAATATTTACCTACTAAAACTTGCAAATGTCAGAAAAAATCCTTATCTTTATATCTATATCTGAGGAGACTATTGTCTAGTCTCCCCTTTTCTTTTAATTATTTTATTTTCCAGTCCATATTCTATGCGGTTCTATAACCTTTACTATTAATATATAGTAGGTAATATGTAGGTAATATAGGACAGCATAGAATATGGACTCATTAAACTTTAAGGATATGAAGAATTATACTATTATCCCTAATTATGCAAGTGGGAAGTTCTCTCCTAATGATTTATATACTATAACTGGAATATACTTAACAGCTAATGATAAGTATATCACAGATTCAACCTATGAACAAATAGCTTCCTCCACAGGTCAATCACTAAGTTATATCAAGGATTATTTCATGCCAAGACTAAAAAACACAAAGTTCTGCACTCAAATTCAATCATTCACAATAGGAAATTTAAGAAGAAAAAGATATTACCTACCCAAACCTACTGAAAACTTTAGAATTATAAAGAAAGAAGTATTGACAGATACCAACATAACATCAGAAGAGAAAGGGTTTATTATAGCTTTATATTGTAATTGTGTCAATAACTCATTTAATCTAAGTTTGTCATCATGGAAGTTTTGGGAGTCTAAAATTAAAGTGTCCAAGAGTACTTTCTATAAGCTAAAAAAGTCACTTGTAAGTAGAGGATATTTGAGAAGGTTAGAATATGTACCTGAAAATCCTGATAGTGGAAACCACCCTGAAGACTATATGCTATGTGTTCCTTGGTTAGGTGACATAAGCTATATTGATTGGCTACATCAGTATAAAAATGATGATATAACAATAAGGAACATATTCCTTTCAAATTATAGAGTAGCACCAGTATATTAACATTAGCAATACATAACTATTTTTACTCTACACTTCAAGTATTCTCCAATTTTTTATTTTATTTTTTATAAGTCTATATGCTACTTAATTAGGGACTGTCGTTAAATTCCGTCATTATGAGTCAATCGGCAGACTGTCCCGGTAA
>NZ_QTMD01000050.1:0-16616 GCF_003602995.1 Bacteroides sp. AF25-38AC
GCAGGCATACGACAGCAAGGGAGAGCTTGTCTGGGAGATGCTGCTGGACGTGTACGGCAGGGTGGCGGAATGCCATGGGGACCGGATGCTCGTGCCGTTCAGGTATCAGGGACAGTATGAGGATGAAGAAACGGGGCTGTATTACAACAGGTTCAGGTACTACTCGCCGGATATGGGGATATATATTTCTTCTGATCCCATTGGACTGGCGGGTAACAATCCAACACTTTATGGATATGTGAAAGATATAAATGCTTTTACAGATATTTTTGGTTTATCAATATCACCTATTTCAGGATTTAAAAGTTTTGGTGAGCTAAAACAATTCGGTACTCAAATTCAAGCAACACTGGCACGGGGAGGATTTAAAGGGTCAGATATTTTTATGCAAGGAAGTTCTGTAACTGGTCGTAGTTTTAGCACTGGAGTTCCTTTTGATGTAGGAAGAGTGAGTGATTTTGATGTGGCTATTGTTAATCCTGACTTATTAGCAAAAACGCAAAATTTAGGTTTAGGCAAAGCTGGATACCCTTATTCTATGCCTTTAGACGCAGATGCAATGCGTAAATTAGGATTTGGAGATTTAGCCGATGATTTATCAAATCGTTTTGGGCGTGATATTAACTTTAGGATATTTGATAGCGAAATTTCTGTAAGAGCAAAAGGAAAGAGTTATAAAATTAAATGTGGCTAAGATGAAAGGATTTTATATAACTTATGGAATCTTTACGGAAGATATTGAGACCTTTGTAAAAGATATAGAAATTGAGTTAGGCATTAAATTAATAAAAGATGAATTTGCAGAAAATCAAGAGGTATATTATTTAGATAAAAGTCAAAAAAATAAAATTAGTTGTTTTAGTATTTTCTATGGCAATTCTTTAGGGTATTATTTGAATAAATCTCAAAAAATACATCCATTTTTTTTAATTTCTTGCAATATTATTTTGAATGAAAATGATAAAATAGAGTATGTTCAAAAACTTCAAAACACACTTAAAAGTAAAAAATATGTTAGAGAATTGAATTTTGATACTGACGAATGGTGAAATTAGAGGTTGGATATTTATCTCATGAATTTAACGCTGTAAGTGGCCCAATGTTGGCAAATCCTCGCAGGGGAAAACCTAAAGCAACAGGAAGCCAATTTGTAATATTTAGAGTAAAGCTACGAGTTTATTTGATGAACATAAGGTTGGCACTATTGGTTGTCATTAAAAACTGCGCTCTTACGGATGAATTGTTTATTTTTACAGATAATGAGACTGGTGATGAGGTTGGTATGTACTACACAATACATGGCTGTTTATAATTAAGACATCATCAATAAAGCGCAGAAGCAGAATATCAGGAAGCAGCTTGAAGCTCTCGGCATAGACAAATCAACGTTGTTCCCGGAAGTCGAACACGTGGCCGAGCATATAAAGGACAAATATCATCTACCTAAATAACCTTTCCCTCATTTTAAAAAAACAAGCCGAGCTATTACGCGGATAGCTCGGCCTAAACAGATTTTATGTCAAACGCCTAATCTTACGGTGTGACTTTATTGTTCAGACATTTCTTCACTTTTTGTATGCGACGCTTACATTTTCTTTTCAGAGCTTTCACTACTATACGCGAAATTATTATATATCCCACAAATAGAAGAAGAGGAAAGAGCAACACTATCAGGCTTATAACGATAAACGGTAGTTCAAATTCCGGAAAGCACCTATAAGCCAAATCAAAAGTAGAAATCCCACCTGCAAATAAAATGATGAATATAATAAGTTTTATATTCGCCCATGTATTTCTACTATATTTCTTACAATCCCCCTGCGTAAAATTATACACGGAGATTAACAGTTCTAAGAATAAAATTATCTGAGAACTAACGAGAATATAAGTTTTAATGATTGTATCATGCTGACAACCAAATATTCCTATGCAAAACAAACATAAAAATCCATACAATCCCGCATATAAACCGATAAAGCCACACCCTTCCAAGTTGAGTTGATTTCCATCAGTCAGATATTTTAAACGGCGATAAGCCTTATCCAAATAGGCACTTTTTAAAATACATTCCTCGTCCTCACTTTTTAGACTCTCTTTTATAGTTTCATCGGCACGTTGCAATATCGCTTGTACCGATGCCCTTAAATCCATCTGGTATTTGCGATATATTTTAGTCAGTGCGTGTTTATCATCAAGATAGTATAGTCCAAAATCAAAAGCGATTGTAAATTGTATGAATGCAAGTAGATTGACACATTCTATTTCCGACATTTCTATTCAAGTTTTTTGGCTCTCCATTCTTCTCCATTATGCTTTAATACATACTCTGCAACGTACTTTATTAAATCAATCGGATGGAAAGAATAACGCAATTCTCCTTTTCGATATGTAACTGACAGCATAAGTTCTCTTTCATTACCATAAAACTCAATAGCCTCGTCATATTTGCTTCTTAAGTTCTTTTGGTTTTTTTCCAAAAAGATACTATTAGTTATCTTTTTCAAAGAGTCTATCAACTGCTCAATAGAGATTCCTACAGGAACTCTAAATAAGGTATGACGCAACTTATAATCAAACTTCAACTCTTTGTTTTTATATTCATAGTATTTTCTATCAACTGCAATTACCGCAAATTTTCCTTGTTCAATTAACTTTATTGCATCAGCTTCTACTTCTCTACATAATAATTTATCGCCATTAGAAATATCTTCGGGTGACATGGAAGAGCCTTCAACAGTAAATATTTTGGGTTCTTCAGAATATCTATACCCAGAGATATCCAACATTGAATTTTCACACGGAACCCTATCAGGTAACAACTCAAGACCTTTCAACGGAGTTACACTCAACGTTGGATCTCCAGCCGCCACACGAATAGTACCATCGGCATCCATACCGTTGGTACGCACTTCTTCTCCAAAGGCGAAGTGATAAAGATTAGATACTAACTGTTTCAATTTCAGCATATTAATCAGTAAAGCGCACCTAAGCGCACATTTGTGATTCGCAAAATTAGCGTTTTTTCTCATAACTTGCAAGTTTATAGGGGTTAAACATCAATAATGCCATCGCATAAGGCTCCTGCCTGAACTGTAACAAGAGAATTACACAACAGCCCTCACTCACTAATAAAACATTCCACCATAAGAACAAAAAGAATGCAATGAATGATTACGATTTAACCTCTTTTGTTCAACAGCCGGTTTGCTTTGCCTGTGATGAATTGAATAGCAGAACGAGAAAAGAGACCATGTAGGATAATATTTCAGAAGGGAGGATAGCCTGTAAACAGAGTTTCTTCTATTTAGTCGGTTAATAAATTTAATTGATTGTTTGTTATGTTCAAGGGAAAACACTATTTTTGCGAAATATGATATCCTCTTTCTTGTCTTGAAAGCGGTCTGACTGCTTTAACCAAGGCGAAATGTCTTGGTTTTATAATAAATAATAAGATCAGCATGGCAGAATTAAAGGCAACCGTGTGCTTGCAAGGAAAGGACATAGAAGTGATTTCATCACATATTGAATTTAACCGCAAGACAGATAATAAAGGAAGGCCGGTGACAAATGTTATTGGCGGACGTATTACTATAACCGTTGAATCTACCAGAGAAACTACTATTCTTGAAGCAATGGTAAACTGCCCTTTCAAAGCGATAAGCGGCAAGGTGATTTATTATAACACTAAGGATAATTCAATCTTTCGTGTCGTAGAGTTCAAATATGCGTATATCGTGTATTATAAAGAGATTTACAATGTTGACAGGAAACGCCAAATGTATTCTACCATCACATTTTCTGCGGATATTATTATGATAGGAGACGCATATTTAAGCAATCAATGGTAAGAAGAAACATGAAATTTAGTTGTATGGATATTATGTATCAAGAAATATCACTAACTTTGTTCATTGTGGATGTGGTGATAATGGATTTGCAGCGTCTTTTACTATTTCATATTTAATGTTCCTATTGCTACATTCCAGTTTCCCAATGGAGTTAAAATAGAATTATGTTAATAACAAAGGTATGAACACTTTAATTCTTGATTTTTTAAACAGCTATGCTGACAATCCTAATCCTCAGTATGCCGTGATGCTGAAAGGAAAATGGGGATGCGGCAAAACCCATCTTATAAAACAATGGAAGAAGAGGTTTGACGAGCCCGCAGATACCGACGAGGAAATTACGCTAAAGCCCATCTATATTTCGACCTATGGAATGGATAGCGTGAATGACATCAAGACAGCTATAGATAGGGAATTAAATCCTTTCTTCTATTCGAAAACCGGGCGTTTCATAAAGGGTATTTTGAAATTAGCCGGTAAGGTAGTCTTCAAGACGAGTGTGGATTTTAATGACAACTCTAAAGAGGATGGTTCATTTTCCGCAACACTGGATTCATTGTCGTTACTACAAGTGGAAGACGACAGTATAAAAGGTGTAAAATTTCTGATATTCGATGACATCGAAAGGTGCCTGATAGAAATGAAGGAATTGTTAGGCTTCATCAACTATTTTGTAGAGCACTGTAATTGCCATGTTGTCATAATTGGGGATGAAAACCACCTTGAAGAACTTCCCAAGGCTGTATTGGGTGAGTTTAAGGAAAAGACCATAGGCAAGGAATTTGAAATACAACCCGATATAGAAGAAGCTATCGAATACTTCCTTAACGAAGTACCGGTATCCGATTATTTGAAAGAAATGCGTGATTTCATTATTGCCTGTTTTATGTGTACAAAATCCGATAACTTACGGGTTTTGAGACAATGCTTGTATGATTTTAAAAGCCACTTAAACAAACTTCCTTCCGAACTGATTGAAAAGGATAATATCTTTCTTAAAAATATTCTTGGGTCATTTATTGCTGTGTATGCAGAGTATAATAATAGTGAGAACAAAGAGTTAATTTGTAATTGGAGTAGAGATTGTCAGATTTCACTACTCCAAGATGATAATGAGGATAAGCAAAGGATACAGCATCTAAGGGAAAAATATCACTCTTTGAACAAGGGGTTAATTTATAATGTCTTAAATCCGGAGTATGTTACGGCTATTATACAATATATTATCACAGGTGCTCCACTTGTAGAATTTATTGTTACGGAAATAAAGGATAAGCAAAAAGAGCTAAAACCTTGGGAAATGCTATCCGGCTTTTTCGACATGGAACAGCAAAAACTTGAAAGTATTTGTCAGGCTACTATAAAAGCCATATTGGATAAAGAGATAAAAGACGCTTATCAACTTGGTTATAGTATTGCGTATCTATCGTATTTTGACGCTATTGGTATTTTTTCTGATATAAAGCCTCATATCTCTTCAATAAAAGAGAGAATAGCAGAAATGATTAATAGTCAAACCAGTTTAGAGGAACTTTATCAGCTAAGAGGGCTTTTTATTAGTGGATGTAATTATGTAACCACAGATGTCAAGACTCCAATAACAGATGATATTGTGGGCTATTTCTTGCAGCAGATGAAATCAAAGATAAATGAGTTGCCGGATCAAATGCAAAAAGCACTGCGTAATTTGACTGAAGGAACAGTAGAGGAACTTATAATTATAGACAGATTGCCTTATCCAGATAAAAGTTGTACATACGAACTTCGTGCGATATTTGCATCTGAAGATGCCAATGCCCTTTTTGATGCTATCTGCAAACTAAGCAATAAAAGCAGAAATGCTTTTACGCAATTTCTTGCTTATCATTATAATTTTGACTATGACCTACAAGATGTGGGAGACAGATATAAGGCAGATATTCCTTGTTTACTCAAACTGAAAGATTTGGTCGGTAATGAAATCAGCATATCAAAAGGAGTGGATAAACTTGCCTTCATAAGGTTAAAAGATGTCTTGATTGAAGCTATTAGGAGGTGTGAAGGCTAAAGTGATACATTGATGCCAATGTAGAAGCTAAAAATGGCGTATCGTAAAAAACGGAGACGCGATGAAAGACCATTATTCCTAATTGGGTTAAAATAGAGGATATGAGGGCTATAAATGGAAACGGGTGGCGGCGGGGAATCGGGAGGCTATAAAGGGAGGAAGGATGCCATAAAAGAGTAGAGCCGTCGGCAGACCGGAGCGCAAAAAATCCCTCTGCCCGGTCATCACGACCATGCAGAGGGAACGGTTGAAATTATGATTATGTCAAGCAGCTTCGGCAATAGCTTCGTGTTTGGCTGCCTGCGGTTGTCCGGTCTCTTTCAGGCTTTCATCAATCCTGTGTTGAAGTTCCTTACATTCCTGTTTGAGCCTTGACAGTTCATCGGCTTTACTCCACTGGCGACAAATGATGTCTTGTAATGTGGGAATTTCGCTTTCTATCCGCTCTACCGCCTTTTGTTGCTTCTCGATAAGAGAGGGCAATTTGCTTAATGCTCCATGCGGATATTGTGCCGACTCAACGAAACCAAGCGGCAGTGCACCGCTCAGGCCGCATCGGTATTTCAATCCACTTATACCCTCTACAAAGAATGTATTGCGGTCAAACGTACCGTCTATGCTGTACTCGCTACGCACCAACAAGTTCAGCCCTGCATACGTGCCAACTGTGTTATACGCTTCGTTGCGGTAGGTCTTGGCAATACGGTGCAACTCCCGGCCTACTTCCTCGGTAGTGGCTTGCGGCAAGCTCAAAAGCAAGGTTGCCTTTGTCCCATTATACGAGTTGATGTATTCCAAATCCCTCATGAGATTGGCCTCTGTACGCTTTGCCTTTTCGATTTCTCCCTGACCGGCAGCTATTTTACGCTCGGCACGGATGCGTTCTTTCTTGAAAATAGCCTGTTCCTTTTCAAGCTGCATAATCTTGTTGTCGAGCTTCGTCTTGTTCAGCAAGTCGTTATTGCCTGACAGAATAGCCACGAACTCGGCAAAGTTCATACCGCTGTCCTCATCCATGCCTCCCTCGTCGATACGGCGCACGGCGATTGTGCCGTTGTTAATTTGGTTGATAAACATTTGCTTGTTTTTCAACAGATTAAACTTATAGGCGTCGAGGGTCTTTTCCGTACCATAAATTACGACATCTACCACATTACCACCCCACAGCTTTACGGTGTTGCCTTTGCGTATTGCCCTGCCGTTTCGTTGTTCCATGTCAGCAGGTCGATCGGGTAGGTCAAGGGCATTACTGCCCTCTTCCCCCCTCAGAACCGTACGTGAGGGTTTCCCCTCATACGGCTCAAGCTTTTCAAAGTCTCTGTTCGTGTGCAGAGACCGGCTCATCCTACTTCTTGTTTCCATTGTTTTTACGGGATAATTTGAAACATTCATCATGAACCAACAGATTGCATTTCCGTCCGTCTTGTACGGTCGGCATTACATTCCATGCCTTATGCGTGTCAATCGGTTCACCACATATCGGACATTTCCGACCTTGCTTTTCCCATAGGTAAAGCAGGGATTTACGTCCTTTCAGCGTCACAAGCATCTTTGACTTCATTCTTTTATTGAAGTACAGGCGGCAGTCTGCGTCAAACGGATTCATGTCCCCCTTTATCTGCGTATATTGCAGAAAAGGAAACGAAGATGCCAGTTTCAACAAGGTAAGTTGGTCTTCTTTGCCGTTTGATTTCTTGAACTTAGCCGCAAAAGTCCAGCTGTTCCCTCGGATATTGTGCCAATAGCGGTCTTTTATCCACTGTTTCCCTTTCTTGGAATGACGGCGTTTAGCCCATTGCCACAAGGCGAGAAATATCTGATGGTCGATTCTGTGAAAAGAATCACGTGTCGCCCCATGCTGATAATATGCTCCCCATCCTCGAATTTTAGCATTCAACATCCTGATTAATGATTCCTGCTTGCAACCCTTATGACCTTTTGTCACCTTACGGATATTCTCCATAAAGCGTTTTTCGGCTTTCTTGGTCGGCTTGGTCAATATTTCATTGCCGAATTTGCGGATGTTGAAACCGAGAAAATCGAAACCGTCACGGATATTGGTTATCACCGTCTTTTCTTCTGATAAGGTCAGACCTCTTTCAGACATAAAGTCGGCTACCAATGGCTTGATTTCCTTTTCAAGTGTTTCACGGTTCTCGCAGGTAATTATAAAGTCATCAGCGTAACGGACAAGATTCACCATTGGCGAATATAACTTACCTTTGATTCTAACTCGTTTATATTTCTCTGCAAGGACTTTCTGCAATCCGTCCAATGTCATATTGGCAAGCGTGGGAGAGATAATGCCACCTTGTGGCGTTCCCTCCTCTGTCGGGAACATCTGTTTGTTGAAGATATAGCCGCATTTCAACCATTTTCGGAGTATTGCCTTGTCCATAGGGATGTTGGCAAGCAGCCATTCATGGCTGATATGGTCGAAGCACCCCTTTATGTCACCCTCCAGAATCCATTCGGGAGAATAGCCTTTTCGGAGAATGTTATGGCATTGCATTACCGCGTCCATACAGCGGCGTTCCTTGCGGAAACCGTATGAACGTGAGTCGGCTGTTGTTTCCGACACTGGTTCTAATGCCATAAGGTAGAGTGCTTGCATGGCTCTGTCTTTCATTGTCGGTATTCCCAACGGTCGCAGTTTGCCATTACTCTTTTTGATGTGGACTCTTCTCAATGGCTTCGGCTGGTAGCCTCTGCGTTTGAGTTCGCTTATTGCTTGTGTTTTTGCTTCGGGTTTCTCCCATGTTTCCATGTCCACTCCGGGGGTGTTGCCACCTCCGTTAGAAGTAACTCTCTTTACGGCTAAGGCTTTTGCGTAAAAAGAGTGGGTCAGCGTCCACTGCAAGGCTTTCACCTTGTTGTATCTGCCTTCCTTCTGAGCCTTTACAATTCGTGCTTGTAGCTTTCTGACAGCCAACTCCGCTTTAGTCCAGTCTATTCTGTCCCAAAGTGTTTGCTGATTGTCAGCAGGCGCACACGATGTCTTGTTTTCGTTCATTTGCTTTCCTCCTTTTGAAAGTTCTAAAAGTTAATTGTAAAGAATCACCATTTGACAACATTCGGTTTGATTGCCTACCTAATGTCGTCACAGAAGTCTGCCCACTTTCGTGTCGGATGATGTCGCCCACATCAGCCCGTGATGTCGGTTCAATCCGTATCCGCTCCATTACAGAACGGCATTCGCTTTTTCTGTTATCTTATACCTGCACACCATTCGGCTTTCATTGCTGTCAGCTTACCTGTCATTTTTACATGACAGGAGATATACAGGCTTACCATGTTCCACATAGATAACTAACGGATAGGTTAGGTTCTGTCTCATCCTCCGGCGGTGCTTATATCCGTGTAATCCTACCATGGAGAGGATTAACCGACCGCTTCCCTTTTGGGTAGAGTGTGCCAGTATCTTACACTCTTTCGTGACATTACGAAGTTTACTAACAGTTCGCTTGCGCTAACCATACTATCCAGCCTCGCCACTCTACGGTATGATACTAACCGTACTTGACTTCCCCTCACGGTTCTGTCTTGTCTTGCGAAAGTGTACTTCGTCCCGACCGCTTAATACAACATTAAGGTGCATCGGTCGGTAGGCTACCGCTGACGGAACAGCGGGTTAAAGCTGATACCCGTAAGTATCATTCCAACAATTATCTATGCGACTTCATGTCGCACCCAAGGTATTTCAAGGTGATGCACCGCTACAGCCCTTTGCTGGGCGTTCACACCTGTGCCTAACATGGTCGTGCTTCCAAAAAGAACTCGCACCTTGCCATTGTTCATTTCTTCAAACAGCTTTTTTCTTGCCCTCTCGGTAGTGGCGCATTGGATAAACTGTATTTCATCAGCAGGAATACCGAGCCGTACCAACTTTTCTTTGATGTCGGTATATACGTTCCATTCGTTCGGTTTGTATGTACCAAGGTCGCTGAACACGAACTGTGTACCCCGATTGTCATTCGAGCGTATATAGTAGTCATAGATTGTCCTCGCACAGATAGAAGCCTTGTTATCGGCATCATCCTTGAACTTGCAACCCAACAAGCGCATATCAAGAGCCATTTTTCGGGCTACATTGGTCGCAACCAACATTTTCGCCTTGTCGAGGTTGTCGGGTTGCGGAACGTCAAGCCCCAAGTCCTCCCACTGGCCGCTACCGGCGAAAGATACCAAGCGTCCTATCATTTCCTCCTGCTCGATTGTCGGGGGATAAGAGAGGAAACGCACGTTCTTCTCAGGCACATCAAGATTTATCATGTCGGCTGTACGGTAATCCGTAATCTCACGCAGGAACATTGCCAGCTCCGGTACTTTGATGTAAGTACGAAAACGCTCTTTGCGCTTCACCGAGCCTGTCACATTCAATTCATAATCTGCCGTTTTCTTTGTGAATATGGCTGCCCACGCATCGAAACAGCTAATCCGTTGCCGTTGAAGCTCCTGCGGACGCAAATACTTGAACATCACATATAGTTCGGTCAGTGCATTTACCACCACTGTACCCGACAGAAACGTAGCCCCAAGGTCACGACCTGTCCGGCGCTGAATGTCACGGATGGCAAACAGCAGGTTCATCGCCCTTTGCGAGCCTTTGGTATTGCCGATACCTGCAACCCTCGTGTGGCGTGTCTGAAACATTAAATTTTTCATTACATGGCTCTCATCGACAAATATGTGGTCTATGCCCATTGTGTGAAAGTCCACCGCATCGTCTTTCCGTTCGTTGATTTTCATTTCCAACTCCTTAAGTTTGGCTGCAAGGTTCTGTTTGCGCTTCTCCAGTCCGTCCTGCATCTTTCCGCTGCGGTAGCGCATGGTGGATTGCTCCAAAAATTCGAGGTTACGCTCCACATCGGCAAGCTCTTCCGTGAATATATCTATCATGGTCTCTTCTGACTGCGGTATCTTGGCGAACTGGTCGTGCGTAAGTATGATGCAGTCCCAATTATTATTCTTGATTTTTGAAAAGACCTCTTGCCTGTTGGCAGGGGTAAAATCTTCCTTGCCCGGATAGAGAACTTTGGCCGTAGGGTATGCCTTGCGGAACGTATCGGCGATTTCGTGCACATTGGCTTTCAGCCCGATAATAAGCGGCTTGTGTGCCAATCCGAGACGTTTCATTTCGTAGGCGGCAACACACATTATCATCGTCTTGCCTGTGCCTACCTCGTGCCAACAGATACCGCCTCCGTTCTGCTTAATCATCCAGATAGCATCTTTCTGTGAGGGATAGAGGCTGTCGTATGGAAATTGCTCGAAAGAGAGCTGCGGAAAGGTCTGTGCCGAACCGTCATAATGCGGCCTGACATAGCAGTTGAAACGCTCGTTATACACCCTCACCAGCTCGTCCCGAACCTCTATCGGCTGCCTGTCAAGCCAGCGGTTGAAACGGTCTCTAATCTCCTGTATCTTGGTGGCTGCCTCCTGTATGGCTTCCTCGTCCGGCACACGCACCTTATCACCATTGCGGTATATCTCTTTCGTGATTTCAGGTACAGTATCATGCAGGGCATGAACAAACAAATCCCCACCGTCATAGTTACGAACGGAATAGGTGTTGTAAGCCACCGGAGAGTAACTTTGCAGGCGTACTATGTAGGTGTCGTTCACATCGAAATACATTACGCTTGTCTCGGTCTCGAAAAGTTCAGTTGCAAAATCGGCATATAACTTTGTATCAATCCAACGCTCACCCATGTTAATATCGAGTTCCTCGTAGGGTATCGCTTCGGGTGTCGCATCCGCCAAAGCCTTTACAGCAGTTTCCGTCCAATCTTTTTCCCTGTCCGTGAGTTCGGACAAGTAAGAACCTATCTCCTTGCATTTGGCAATGACATTGCCTGAAAGGAACTTGCCTTTGTGCTCCCACTCCCCGATAACAGGATTGTAAAATATCTCACCTTTGAGGTCGCCGATGATTTCTTCCTCGGCACTATCCGTGGACTGCATCAGGTAGTCCATATCAACCCTGCCGTAGAAATTCAAGCTGCTTGCCAACGCTTCAATCGGTGTCAGCCGTTTGTTCGGGTCTATCTTCTTGAACGCCACAGGTTCACGCATGATGTCGGACTTGACTAAATCCTTTCCAAGCTGCATTTCTATTGTAAAGACTTCCACACCGAGGCTGTCAAGCATGATAAACTCCTTGTTGTCGTTCTCGTGGAAACAACCCCATTTGGCAACAAAGGCATCGTATCGGGCGTTCAGCTCTCCACGCAATCCGTTATCCTCTTTTTGTTCTTCCCTCTCTTTGATTGACAATTCAAAGTATGCCTTGCGTATAGGGAAATAGTCTTTTGCCCTATCTGCATTGACCTTACCCTCGTCCACCGGTACAAAATCAATGGCTACCTCTTGATAAAGACTTGATTTTCGGTATTGGATAGTACCCACCTGTCCCTCAAACAGCACCATTGCGCCGTCTTTCATCCATGCTTCCACCCCGTCCGTGTAGGCTCGTTTGCCTTTTGCGACTTGTTTCATGGCTACACTCCCGAAAAGGGACATCTGCATATCTTCGCTACCTTGTCCTTCCCCCATGAAAAGACTTTTGCGGAAATATCGGCCAAAGTCAAGTTTCAGCAGTGCGGCGAGATATTGTGACATGGCATTTTCATTGCCCTGCCATTGGTATTTGCGTACATATTTTCCGTATTGGTTCTGTACAATGCGGCTACCTGTCGCAAGGGTGGTTTTCGGTATGGTGAACAATTTGTTGGCGTATTCGGTCATTGTGCCTGTGGCGTCCGCCTTTTCCCTGCCTACTTGTAAAAACAGTTGTTCCCGCTGTGAGAGTGCCGCCTTGCGCGTGTGCTTTTGGAATATCAGCAGGTCGCTGCCTACCTCTATACCGCTTGTCTGCATGAAAAGCATATCGGGCAGACGGATTGCACTTATCAGGTCGGCATGATTTACAAGATATTCACGCACGAACTTATTGCCGGGCGTGTCGGCTATGCCCCTCGATGTGACGAAAGCTAACAAACCACCCTCGTTCAACAACTCCATTGCTTTGACAAAAAAGTAGTTGTGTATGGTCTTGGTGGTCTGTTCGTACATACCGCCTTTCTTCCATAGTTCCGCATCGAACACCCTGAAATTGCCAAATGGAATGTTGGAGGCTATGACATCGAAAGTTGTATGTTCAAAACCTTGTTCTCCGATTTCTTCAAACCCAGTCGTCCGTGTAAGCG
The DNA here is from genome assembly GCF_003602995.1 of Bacteroides sp. AF25-38AC. Taxonomy (NCBI): domain Bacteria; kingdom Pseudomonadati; phylum Bacteroidota; class Bacteroidia; order Bacteroidales; family Bacteroidaceae; genus Bacteroides; species Bacteroides sp. AF25-38AC. The sequence continues at coordinate 13,104 of NZ_QTMD01000050.1, forward strand.
TGTTTTCATGGAGCAGGGAAAGTATCATCCCCGAAATGAGGTCTTTCTCAATAGCATAATCATACGTGCCGGACATGGCTATGGGCAGAAAACCGCCTATACCAGCACTTGGTTCGAGAAATGAACGCATTTTGAGACCGTTTTCGCTGAATGTGGCATGTATCTGCCGCACCACTGCATCAACAAGGAATTTCGGCGTGTAAAATGCTGTCAGTACAGATGCTTTGATGCCCTCTATGACATTGTGCCGCATGGGTTCTGTGAAATGAGGGTAAGCATTGATTAACTCCTGTAATCTTTGTATCGGTTCTTTCATATCACCACCTATGGGTTTGTCCGTACCTATATTCAATACTTCTTTGATACCCCCGAAACCAGAATATCGGGATAAAATTTCTTTTTCTTCCGCAGTGGCCTGCCTGCCTTGAACTTGGATTTTCATTGCCGTTTCTATGGCTTCCACGTTCGCTACCAATGACTTCAATTTGTTGTAACTCATAATTTAACCTTTCTTTTTTTCCCTTTGTTCGGTCTGTTTGCGACCTCTGGGATTTATTTTTCTGCCTCCAAAAGGTGGCGGAAACAATCGGGACAAGGCTGATGCGGAAAAATACGCTCGACAGACGGAGAGGAAGATTTTTGCGGCTCACTCGCGGCGGAACGCCGGCATTGGCAAGATTGGAGCAGCCTATTACCTTTGCGGGAAAATAAGTCCACGAGAGGTCGCACGGCAGCAGCAAAACGATAATAAATGACAATCAAATAGAAAGGGATGAATAAAACTGTAAAACAGGGGTGTTAAAACAGGGTAACGGACAACCGGAACGGATTGACCGTACTATAATCGGGGGGAAGGTGAACTATAAAAGGAGGTGGAAGCGTATGGATTGGCCCATCTCTTGATAATTGCAGAATGACGACTGTATTAAATGTCGTGAAAAAAAATGCAACGGGCTATTTTTTTGTATCATGAGCGTATTATTCAGCAAATTAGTTGTATCTTTGTAATCGCATAGATTTTTTTGAAATGAAAACAGCTATACAGATTGCCAAAATAAGAGCAGTGGTACTCTACATCATGCAGAGTTTCACTCAAGGAGTGGACTATATAAAGTTATTTAAAATACTTTATTTTGCCCAACAGGACCATCTTGTCAAATATGGCAAAGTGATTGTCGAAGACTCTTTCAGAGCATTGAAACATGGCCCGGTGCCAGCCTATACCTACAAGGCACTGCAAATTGCAGAAGGCAAACCCTTGGATGGGAATTTTGACGAGTTCCTTTCAGACATAGAGGTTCGTGACAAGAAGGTATATACTTCTGCCGTACCCGATATGGACTATATATCAGGTGCCAACAAACGTTGTCTTGACGCTGCTATCGCTAAATATAAGGATACAGACCCTTATGACTTGTCCGATTTGTCGCATGACTCGGCATGGGAAGAAGCGATGACACGCATTCAGGATGATCCTCAAAAGAACTTCATTACCATTATAGATATAGCCCGAGCAGGAAAAGCTACCGAGGACATGGTAGATTATATCCGAGAAAAGCAGATTGTCAAGAACGCTTTATCTTAAATCAAATGGACGACAAAACCGGTGCATTGGAAAGGCTGAAAGCTATAATGGCCAAAGCTGAACAAGTAGATATGTCATCAGTCAAAATTGGTGACATTATTTATGTTCCCTTGGACGAAGAGGACGGACTGATACTAAAAGACGGATATAAAGACCGCAATAAATATATTGTTATTATCGGCTTTACTCCGGAAGGTGTCGCTATCGGTGCCTTACTGATAAATTCGGAAATAGACTCTTCCAAGAGGTCGGAAGAGCTACTGAACTGCCAATATCCTTTGATGGTTCGGAACTATCGTGATATTCTGGACTATGACAGTTGGCTGGATTGTTCCGATATATTCGAGCTTTCAAAATTGAAAATCACGGAAAAGAACGGTAAACTGAAAGGTTGCCTGATTTCCGAAGACAGGGAACGGGTTATACAGTTTCTAAGAGAGACAGAGGTGTTCGATAATGCAACTAAAAGGCGTTATGGCATTATTAAATAATGGCGTTAAATCATACAATCCGAATACATTAACCCCACCAGTTATTTATTTAAAAGGTGAGAAAATCGGTTGTTTGAGTAAAAATGTGAATCTTACAAATCGTGTAGATCCGGACGTGCTTAATGACTGGATGATAAGTCAGCGATTATTTGATTAGTTTTCCATACAGAAAAATACATAAGTCTCCAGTCGTAAATTGGGAACTTATGTATTTAGTGGGTCAAATGCTGATGCCGTCCTGTAAAACGACTGGAGTTATCGTTGTAAGTGATAACTTCTTCAGACATCATTAATCTCTACTTTCCAATCTTATACATATTATCACGGGAGTCAAACCGCACACCGCAAAAAATGTAGTCAGGTGTACGTACTGCTCTTGCCGTGTATATATCTTTGCAGTTGCATTCTTCAAGGTATCCTGCCAAACTATCCACCATAATAGCGCAACTTAATTCCGCTGTTCGATGCTTGAACCGCCTGCCGTTTATTTCGACTAACACATAAGGGGCGAAAAAATCAAACGGGCTATTGCTTTCGGGGGATAAGATGCCGATGTCTATCAGTCTGACAGGATTTAACTTTTCGTCCTTTGCCTTGTCGTTGTCCTTTTCAATTTGTTCACGTAGTAAGCGGAGGTAGCAATCTTTCTTCGCCTCAAAAGTATGTATCGACTTAATCCACTCACGAATCCGTTTCTTAAAGTATGCCATACTATTGGAAACAAAGAGCGTTATCCGTCCGTCTATGACAAAACCGTAATCGGTCATACCACTCCATTTACCCATACATTTATGGCGTACAGGCTCCCATGTCTTGCCTCCTACAAGGGCGACAAATTCATCTACTGCTGCTTTCTCTTTCCTTTTCATTATATATAGCTTTTAAAATTCAGGAATAGTTCCTTTCTCAATCAAAACGTTATCGGCATAATACTCAATCGCACCAGTCGTAACACCAATATCCTGACAAACTGTTCTGAGATAGTTTTGATAGTCGTCTCCAGAAAAGTTCTTACCACATAAGTTTTTGAAAATCATCGGAATGGATATATCGTCTGTACTTGATAGTATCACTTTGCCATTCTGCCTAATCTCTGTTTTCATAATGCTGTTTTTGTTTTTATTGTTACTATTTCCCTTTGTTCGGCCTGTTTGCGACCTCTGGGATTTATTTTTCTGCCTCCAAAAGGTGGCGGAAACAATCGGGACAAGGCTGATGCGGAAAAATACGCTCGACAGACGGAGAGGAAGATTTTTGCGGCTCACTCGCGGCGGAACGCCGGCATTGGCAAGATTGGAGCAGCCTATTACCTTTGCGGGAAAATAAGTCCACGAGAGGTCGCACGGCAGCAGCAAAACGATAATAAATGACAATCAAATAGAAAGGGATGAATAAAACTGTAAAACAGGGGTGTTAAAACAGGGTAACGGACAACCG
>NZ_QTMD01000050.1:16626-17057 GCF_003602995.1 Bacteroides sp. AF25-38AC
TAAAACAGGGGTGTTAAAACAGGGTAACGGACAACCGGAACGGATTGACCGTACTATAACATCTTTTTGATAAGGCAGGATGCGGTTCGGAACAGGCAACCTGAAAAACAATGTTTTTTGTTTGCTTATCCGCCAATCTTTCGTTATCTTTGTCAAAATGAAGACAGCAGACGGTACTTTCGGGTACGGTCATTGTCGTGACATGGAAGATTCATACTCGGCTTGGAAACAGGCAGAGATTGATATACATATTGTACGTTCACTGAACGTCTTGGAATAGAAAACTGACACTTATCAAAAAGACAAGATGTATAGCAAAATATTCATACTGTATGTTTATACAGCAGGGGCTTGCTTATCTGCCTTTTAAGTATGTGGAAAATCCAGTGTAAGCTGCCCCCTAAAACCAAGCGATTCTGCCCCCTTGTGCT
>NZ_QTMD01000051.1:0-14880 GCF_003602995.1 Bacteroides sp. AF25-38AC
TTTTCGAGGAAAGAAGAAACACTCTTTCAATATCAAACTTGAAAATTTAAACAGGCTCTTAGACTTTGCAAAAAATAGTGGGTAGTAATATCTTACCATAGCCCCTTTCTCCAGACAGTGGACAAGGTCCTATCTGATTAGCAGTGTTATCTTCATCCTACTTAGAGTGTTGATCAGGCTCTTATACCTTATCCTTTCCCTCGCACATCTTTTTATGCCCAGTATCTCTTCCAGATAATAGAATGTGGCTTCCTTGGTATATTCCTGTTCCATGACAATGGCATTCTGCATATCCTTGTCATACCTGGCCAACAGTCTGATCTCATCCTTAAGGTTGCTCCTGATCTTCATGCCCTCCAGCCTCTTTTCCCAGTCATTATGAGAAACGGAAGCCTTGCCTATGACCCTGTTCATAATTAAGTATGGATTGGATGATATTTAGGTTCATTATGTGCGCCGAAAAAATAAGAAGAGACAAGCCTTTCAACCGACTCATCCCTTCCATTATCCTGCCTATCTTCCGCATATCACATCATACGCGGAGCAGCCTTTCGTATAATCATCTATCCCAGGTTCGAATTCCTTCCACCATTCCCAGACATACAGACCATAACCTTTCCATTGCAGCATCTCTATCTCTGCCTTCCACTCATAAGACCATTGATTGTTAAGACGTGGACAGACCAGGATGCGTAGATGCCTTGGAATACCTGCCATCAATTCCTCCGACAATACCTTTCCGCCCGTTGAGAACCATTGAAAACCGGGAAAAAGCCCCGTCATCCCTTCAGCCACGCCATCATCATCCACTAACACCATCCTCATGTCCGGGCGGTATTCCATTGTCGGGTCTGGAAGATGATAAAACGAAGGGATATTTTTTACCTTGGAGAATAACGCCCTCAACCTTTCATCCGCCCCTTCCTTTCTCAGCGTCTTACTCCCGAACCTTTTATTCCTGTATGCATTGCCGACCGTATACCTGATCTCTCCGGGCGTAAAGTCGGAGGAGGCGTAAGGGAGAAGGATGTCAAGTGCCTCGTCTCTCCCGATACCGTATTCACAGAGATTGCAGGCCGTATCATAGACATACCCGTTACGGTTGCCTCTCCTGAATCCCCCTTCCGTCCATGAGAGTATGATCCTGAGCCTCTCGTCCATATCCGTAACCGGGGCTGTACAGTTGGCTGTATCCGGATTTATGGTCATCTCCTCTTTTATCTCAACCGGTTTATCCCATACAAGTGCTCCGGGGTTGAGATGGAGGTCAGGATCATAGGTGACGTTCGTATATCTTGCCACATCCTGAGCTCTTCTATCCTCATCCACGCCAAAATCCTCCGCTATGGCCCTGTAGTATAGTTTATGGCTTTCCGCATCAAGACTTTCCGGAACCTTGACCAGCACCTTGAGGCCTTTTCCGGATATTGAGAGGAAGACCGAGTATACATAAGGGTTCTTCATCAGCCGTTCCTTCTCTGAAAACACGTCCCCGTCCAGATGGTCTATGTCGATGGCCATGATACCGCTATGCCTTATCAGTCTCTCTTTCCCGCGTCTCTCGAATATGCCTGAGAATGAAAATCCGGGAGCGTCGAATTTAGCCCGGTCCATTTCCTCCCCGGTCCTGGCGTTCCTGACCTTGTCCGCATATTCCCTGTATTTCCCTTCCTTAATCAGACGGAGGGCATAATCCACACTCATCCTTTTTGCCGGAAGTGTATTGCTCTTGCTTGTATAAAAATCTATATCGTTCATTGCTGCTCGTTTTTAAGTTGTTGATGTGTGGAGGCGTTCGCTGTTTGGAGAGCGAACACCCCACTATGTCAGATTATCGGTTTATATGTTAGATATTTAAAGTGTCCAACAACTGTCCACGGTGTCCATCACTGATCACCACTGTCCACAATATAAAAGATGGACACTTGTATCTTTTTTTTCTTGGGTCATTCATCCTTATATTCTGTTCTGTCAGGTATTATAATATTGGATACCATATGAATCTGACAAAAGAATGACCCAAAAGAAAGAAAAAACTCATTTCTCTCTCTCTTTCTTTGGGTTATTTCCTTGTAATATTCCATTATTAGTCATTATACATAGGATACCATATGAATTGGATAAAGGAATAACCCAAAAGAAGAAAAAATGGATAGTGGTGTCCATTTATTTTTATAGTGGACGGTAATGGACACCGTGGACAGTAGTGGACATTGATGGATATTATGGATGACCGGCTAAATCATTGGTGTCCATTTATTTTTATATTGGACAGTGGTAATCAGTGATGGACACCCGTATTCAATCAGGCCTAGGGTAAGACAAAAATCATTCAACCAGCCTCAGGCTTATAGTACAATGCCCCGACAGAGAAGAGTAAAGGCAGAGTTCTTTCAGGGATTTCATGGGTGAAGGGTTGGCCCTCAAAAGCCAATCCCTTCACTTCCACTACTCCCCATCCTCAATATCCATCTCCTTCAGCCTTTTCCCTACAGTGGTGGGTGAGAGGTTCAGTTCCCCGGCTATCTTTCTGTTCGACATACCCTGCCCGTGCAATTTCCTGATCTGTTCGAGCTGCATATTGTCTGCATCCTTCAAAAGGTCACACTCCCTGGCTGTCTGGATAGGAATTTGGGTGTCCATTCCGGTCTGGTGAAGCTGTGCTGACTGTATGAAACGGAGCATGGTGGGGTCGAGCGTCTTGTCAATCACATAAGGTATCACATGGTTCCCCTCCCATACTATCCTGCCGTTCCTGCTCTTGAGCTGCTTCACGTATCTGCCCGTCGAGGGATTGCTGCTGTCAGTACCTATGGCGAAGACCGACTGAACGAAGTTGGTGAGCATGCTTGAGCCCAGGCAGTGGTTGATGTCAAGGGGTGTGAACGGCTGGATCTTCGGGGTATGGTTGACTACAAGGATAGAGTAGCCCTCCTTCGCCCAGTTACAGAACTCCTGGCAGATCGGTTTCACATCCTCGGCCTTCATCCCCCCGTTGTTGACAAGAAAGGTGAGGTTGTCAAGAATCAACACCCTCGCGTTCACCTTTGCCATCATCTTCCTTATCAACGGCAGGAACCTGCCCGAATCATAGAGGCCGTCTCCGACCATGCTTAAATCCGGGCGGTGGAGATTATCGGGCCAAATATGCAGTTCACCGTCCCTTGAGGTATATCTCTCCTGGAACTGCTTCATGGAGAGTTCAAGGTCGAGATACAATACGGTTCTCCCCAGTCGCCCGCTTATATGCTCCGCTATCTGGACCGCATAAAGGCTCTTGCCCGTATTTGTCCGCCCGAAAAGGATGGCGAACTCGTTCTCGAACCATAGGGCGTTGCCATTCCCGTCACCTCCCCATAATATCTCCGGCACGGGTTTACGTTTTTCTTCCATCATCATACTGTTCAGGGATTTTCCCATTATAAAGTCAAGTTCATCCGCCTCCTCTGCCGGCTGTGTATCCTTGGGTGTTGCAGGTGCCGTGTATCCATCCTCCCTCTCCGCATGCCATTCCTTCCCGCTGCCGAAAAGGTTGAATTCCGGCACTTCTATGGGTGGCACGACAAGAGGTATGTACGGCAACGGACTTTCCGCATCATTCCAGCATTTCTCAAGGCTGGCGTTAAGGGAAGCGATAATTTTTTCATCTGGTTCTAATTTTTCAGTCATCATTTTATTAGAGTTTTTAGTTGTACATTGATTTAACATTCACACGTATAAGAATCTCCAGCTTTCAGCCCGCCATTCTGATACCAATGAAGAAAGGATGACAGAACCGGCCACTGCCCCGCCATCCCTCCATGACTGAAAACTGAAAAATAACCTATACACTAATTAGGGCATGGCAGGAAATGACGCGCGTTTTTCATGTTTGGAGTGCTATTATATATATAAGGTATAATTGCCCAACGTCCAGCATCCTCCCAAAGCCTTATTACCGAAGAAACAAATACTCACAATGAAGGGCGCCGAAAAAATACCTGAATATAAATTGCCATAGCCGGGAAAAGGCAAAGGGAATTACCGGGGAAATGGACGGCGCTCTTCTTATTTTTTTTTCTCTTCCAAATCGCTAAAACACCATTCACAGCCTGCCAGAACCTAATAACTGAATAATAAAATAGCATAAACCCTATGTTTAAAGAGTTCATAAATCAGCTATTGGGACTTGAGCGGGAGCCTATGCCCAATCGTCAGGATACTTTTACCGCACCTGATGTCACCGAAAAAGCGGTATCATCCGAACCTGTTCCTGAAAAATACCAAAGAGACATAGAAGCGCTCCGACAGAAATATGGAGACGCTTTTAAAACCGGTCTCTGCATCAATCTGACCTTGCAGGAGGCTTTATCAATCATGCCGAGGGTAAAAAGGAGACGTATTGATTCATACAGAGGTTTACAATCCTATTTGATGAAAGAGTGGGATATCACATTAACAATCACATCACAAAAAACTAAATCTAAATCATTATGAAAAACTATTTTATTGCAAACGGTGAGATTCTGAACACCGATATGAGTATTGAGGAAATCGAATCACAGGTACAGGAATCATTGGACGAATACACTTCCGGAATGGCACAATTCAGAGTCAAGGAAATAAGCGAGAAAGAGATCAGGATGTTCTTTGTCAGGGATTTTCGTTGCGACCCTAATAAATTAATAGTCTATGATGCTGACATGTCACTCATTACGGGAGTGGGAATCGGAGCTTTCCAGCTTCAGACAGTCGGAGGGTATCCAATGATTTATCCATTGAATTTTGCAGGGAAAAACTTCTACACGGATATAACTGCCTTCATCAGGTTCTACAAGTCTCTGTTGTTTATGGAGATGGGACAGAAGGTGGAGCATATCGGCCTGAGAACTTATTCGGACCGGATTTTAATGCAGATAATCTTTTAATCCTTATGAATGTCTTGGTAGCATGTGAAGAGAGTCAGGCCGTATGTCTGGCTTTCAGAAAACTGGGTCATAGCGCTTTCAGTTGTGACCTTCAGGATTGCAGCGGTGGTCATCCCGAGTATCATTTCAAGGGGAATATGTTTGATGTAATCGCCAATCGTGGTGGAACTTTGGAGAATGGAACCAAACACTTTCTTGATGGTAACTGGGATCTGGTCATAGCCCATCCTCCCTGTACTTTTCTTGCTGTCTCGGGTGCAAGATGGTATTATCACCCCGACGATAAAAGCCTTCCGATAGAACAGAGAAGACCACATCCGAAGTTCCCCGACAGAGCCAAAGACCGAGAAGAGGCAGTCCAGTTTTTTATGGATGTTTCAAGGGTTGGAGTGAGTAAACTGGCCATCGAGAATCCGGTAGGTATCATGAGTAGCCGATGGAGAAAGCCCGACCAGATAATAGAACCTTGGATGTTTGGTCATGAAGCTAGCAAGAAGACCTGTCTATGGTTGAAAAGCTTGCCTCTCCTGGTACCGACAAATGTGGTTGGGAAAGGTGAGGTGCTGACATTCAGGAACGGCAACCGGATGCAGAAATGGACCTCCGACATATTCTTCTCGGGCGTGTCGGCAGAAGAGAGGAGAAGACTGAGGAGCAAGACCTTCCCCGGGATAGCGGATGCGATGGCTGACCAATGGGGAGGTAAGATTATGGCAGCGTAAGGCAATAACGACAAACACAATGGGTAACTATGAAGAGCACAATATATACCACAATCGGAGCGTCCAACCACTCTGATACAACAAGGGAGGAACATGATTTTTATGCTACATTCCCTGAAGCCATAGACAGATTATTCGAGGTGGAGAAGTTTCCTGATACTATATGGGAACCTGCCTGTGGAATGGGGCACCTGTCTAAAAGGATGATAGAATTAGGCAAGGAGGTTTATTCCACTGACCTGATAAACCGGGGTTATGGTACCGGTGGCGTTGATTTCCTGAAAGCCACTGGAAACCCTTATGGAGCTGTCATTACCAACCCTCCTTATAAGATAGCCCTGGAATTTATAGAGAAAGCCCTGGATATATCGGGAGAAGGAACAAAGATAGCCATGTTCCTGAAGCTGACATTCTTGGAGGGAAAAAGACGCAAACCGTTCTTTCAGACCAATCCCCCATTGAAAATCCACGTCTTTTCTTCCCGTGCCGTTGTAGCCAAAGGTGGAGATTTTACAGCAGCCCAGGCAAACGGGAATGCTATCGCCTATGCCTGGTTTGTTTGGGAAAAAGGTTATAAGGGAGATACTGTAGTGGATTGGATCAACTGAAATACGGCGTAGGGAAACGATACATTCCGGAAATGACAAATATAATGGTTATATGACGGAATGGTGTGTTCCCGCTGGATAATATAAATTTATTAATTCATTAAATAACAGAAAATTATGAAAAAGAAAAGTGTAAATACTACTCAACGATTGGGTAAGAAAATATTTATAGCAGGAAAGGTGTATGACCTGCAAGTGATGGATAAGGATGAGGTCGAGGCATCGGTGCAGGAGTATCTGGACAGTGCAATCGGTAAGGGTAGGGTAAGGTTCGAGCTGTGCACAATCGGAAATATGACCGCCATGTTCTTCCACCGTGGATTTGACTACAATACCTATGATGCAGACCCGGTGAAGGATATAATGGATGCCGATGCTTTCATGATGACTGCCCACGAATATGGCGGTTTTGAGATGCCCCGACCTTTTCCTACACTTCCTGTTCCCGGTTTCGGCTATCCCTACCGGATAAAGCAGACCGATTTTCTGGATGCATACCAAAAAAGTGCTTATGCTATAGGGGCAAGCAAGATTAAAGATGCTTGGCTGGAGATAAGTCCTAGGTGCATAGCATTGAGGATACAAGTCCAATAAAGCTAAATAAATAAATAAATAAAAATTCGATAAGCCTAAATCAATCATTAGGATTTCTCTATGTAGTATGACAAAGAGAAATCCTTTATTTTTCTCATCTCAATCAGAAAGGCCTGCTTTATTAAGTGACCTTGTTAAATATAGAATATACCAGTTTTTTGTCTTCCTAAATATGACGATGTCAAAAAACAGTTCATCAGATCTGGTTGTTCTCAGAAACTTACTATTATCCCAATGTATATCGAGAAAACAATATAAAGTTGCGTATCATAATGATAAATTGTCACAAACTTCAATTGTCCAAAAGCTATTCTCTACATATACCAGACTCTCATAAAGAAGTTTTGAGTCTATTAAGGAAGCATATACGGCTTTCATAGCAGGTGGCGTCGGTCATGCACAGGTGCAGGTTCTCAAGGTAGGGCTTTCCATAGGAGACCAGAACTTTCTGAAGAGAATCGATGTCAAGAAAGGACGAGAGTTCATTGCAGATGGCACTGCCAATCTTGTAGTTGGTTACGGGACAGTCCGGGTCTATCATAATTCCACAAAACATCTGATAGTGGATGTTGCCGTTGAGATATTCCACCAGCAGCCGGTCGGAGAATCCGGTGTAGGCTTTCAGTACCATAAGGGCAATCTTTGCCGAAGGAGGAAAACTGCTCTTGCGCCCTAACCGGTACCATACTCTTCCGCTATGCGCTCAAACGGAAACACGGAATGGAGCCTGCCGAGCTCACTCTCATTGAAACTCTTGCAGTATTTTCTCAGAATAGCGAATTCCGTAAAGCCCAAAGTAAGGTGGATTTCTGAAATATTTCGTATCTCAGCCATGTCTTAGTATGTGGATTCCCCCGTTTTGGCCGTCAAACCTTATTTTCGTGGAAATATCCAAAGATACGCAAAAGCCAATCAATTCGCAATACCTTGAACATAAGCCAGTTGACTAAATTTATAATATTTACTGAATGTCCCTATTTATTGGATATCCCTTAAAAACTTATCGATCGATGAACAGCCAGCACCAAAAGGCTGTACCGCCCGTTCCGACGAACGGTACTGATCAAGCCCCCTTCAATAGCAAATTGGATTTCCCCCAAAAAAACTTCTCTTTTTTATTGTAACGTTTATTATTTCAAATTAAGCATGGAGGCTATTTTACTAAACGGAGCAGTTCTTCAAGATAAAAGTTATAAACATCTCTAGGCACACAACTATACTTTTTACAAAGGTAAGATGCTAAACCGACAACTTCACCCATCATGCCAGTGCATCGCTGTACTCTTACAGTTCCGAGCGCAATGTGACTGACACTAATGTTTCTCCCTGCCATAAAAAGATTTTCAACATTTCTTGAATATAAGCATCGATATGGAAAGGTATAAATGTTTTTATTACGATTAGCATGTACTGCATAGCCAATAAACTCTTCTTTAGGGAAATAACTACTATTTTTCTTATCTGGATAATGCAAATCAATTCCCCAAGTTGTCGTTACTATGGCATCAGGATACACAATTTTTCTATCAATATCCTGCTGTTTCAGAAAGATGTCGCCAATAAGACGGTAAGATTCACGTTTACCAGTTACATAGGATATATCACCAAGTGTATAATAAGCGAACTTTTCGGGCTTATGTGTCTTGATATATGCCCAGTTTCCATAAATAGCACGCAGATTATGGTCTCTGATTTCTTCAGCTTGGTCTACAGTATGCATATTTCCAAAACCTGTTTCCCAATTGAAATATGAATGATATATTTCAAAGTTATAATCTGCATTGAATTGCAACATCCATTCTTCAATAGGGAAGTCACTCTTTTCATTCGTCTTTCGCGAATGCCATTGATTCGTACTACCCATCACTAGGTTGTCAGCTATATCAGGAGCCATATCTTCTCCTGTCTCATGTTTACTTTCCCGTCCATAAGCATGATCAGCGCCAGCAAGTAGTCCCAAAGTCGCATCACCTGTACAATCAGCGAAAATTTCACCACTGAAAGAATGCCTTTTCAACGATCCTAAATCCACTGCAATCACCTTGCATACACGTTTTTCATTCATTATAACTTCGTTAACATGCATACCTTCAAACAAACTTATATTAGGTTCGTTTGCAACAAGGTATTTCTTAATGGAATCAGCATATTGGCCAATTTTTTCTCCTCTGAAAACAATTTGATTATCTTTATCTTGATATTTACCAAATTTCGATGGATCAAAAAAAGTAAAATAATTATCCATCTCACGCACAATACGTCCCAGTTTCGGATATTTGTTATGATAAAGGTCTCCATCCATCGGCACGCCAATTTCCGAACTGCTGTTACCACCTAACATTCGTCGATTGTTAATGAGCGCAACCTTGAGATTCAATCGAGCAGCTTGTACTGCAGCAGCAATGCCTGCTACTCCTCCCCCTACAACCACCAAATCGTACTCACCTTCATCGACAAGTACTTGCGGCATAAATAGTTTACGAAACGCTTTTTCAGCAATAAGATTATCTGGCAACTTTACGTTTTTTTTTGAGAAAAATAATGCATCGCAACGCCCTTCAAATCCCGTTAAATCCTTTAAGCGAATTTCAGTTTCTTTATTAACGATATTAATTTTTCCTCCCGAATACCATTTCCATCCTGGTTGTCCACTAGCACCAAAAACAGAATCAAGTAGGATTTGTCCAATTGAAAGTTGAAATTTGCCAGGTCCTTTCGGAAAAGGAGCCCAATCTTTAGTACGCACCCACAAATAGTATTCTCCTGTTTCAGGAAATGTGACGGTTGTATATGCGTCATCAACATTTTTACCCATTCCATGTGCCAGTAGATAAGATGATCCCATCTGATCGAAAAATTGTGTATCAACAACCCACCCTCCCTTCTGCTCAAATAACTCCGTTTCTACAAGTAATGACTGAGCATATATTTTATCCGTAAATAATAAAAGGGAAATAACGCCCAATGCTTTTAGTATATGCGACATAAACAAGTAAAATTAGTATTCTAAGCAAAGAGGAGGAGGCATAAATAAACAAATGAAAGTCACTTCACCTCCTCCGCAATGCTAATTTTAATCAAATTAAGTGCCTGCTAGTCCATCCATTAATAATTTGGATTCTGCCCTAAGTTCTCATTAATGAGTACTTCTTTCGTAGGTATAGGCCACAGATATTGTCTTTTTGCATCAAACTTCCTCTGTACTAACAATTTAATAAGTCCATCTTGATGCATTTTACTGAAATCAGGTACACCATCTTCATCAATATCGGGAATTCCAGGGAAAAACCACAATCCTGCATCCACGACTTTGTTCTTTAGTTCTGCAGGATCCAGCATACCATAGATTCCCGTATTCAACACTTTCTCAGCCAACCGCCAACGAATAATATCCATATAACGAATACCTTCGTAGGCCAATTCCATTCGCCGTTCTATTCTTACCGTTCTGCGTAATTCAGCTTGATTAGTAGTACTCACAGCAGGATAAGCATTGGTCTCAGAAAGTTTCACTCCATAAGCCCTTGCTCTTACTTCGTTGATGGCATCGAGTACACTTTGGTCAATACTATTCATTTCTATCTTTGCTTCAGCATACATTAACAGCACATCTGCATATCGCATCAGGATATCATTCTTATCAGTGCTGAAAGAATTTTGTATCCAAGTATCATCTACAAATTTTTTCCAGAGCAAGCCATTGTATGACGCATATTGCCCCACCGATCTTGTGTCTTGATTCTTCACTTGTTTCCCTGTATTATAGTCCAACACCGTCAATGCATCGGGATGCGGATTATACTCATAGCCTAAAAAACGAGTACCGAATTCTACAATAGTAGCTGAACATCGTGGATCCCTATTCTTAAATGGTTCGCGTGGATCATAAAGGTCTGATTCATCAATGGGCTTTCCATCAACACATAAAAAAGCACAAAACAAATCCCATGAAGGATTATGTTGCGCGAAACCACCGGGAATACGAGAGACATAGCCCCTAGTTCCATATTTAAAGCCTAACTCTATAGAGCGAGGAATCGTAAAAATAAACTCGGGGGATGTTTTTGTTTTACTCAAAAATAATTCCTCGAAATTACCATGCAATTTGTAAACGCCAAGATCTATGCATTTTTTGGCAGCCTCAGCAGCTATTTCATAGTCCCCATTATATAGTGCAGCTCTGGCTTTATAAGCATAAGCCATGCCTTTTGTAGCACGTAACTCACCAGAGATTGTAGTTGGAAGATTTTGAGCAGCTTTATCAAAATCTTCATAAACAGCTTTCATTACCGTTTCCTTATTTGTTCTACCTATTTTAAAGGCATCATCCAAATTAGTAATAGAGCCATTCGGAAAGACGACATCACCAAATTTAGAAACCAACCTAGCATATTGAGCAGCCCTTACAAAGTAGGATTCAGCTTCAATTTGTTTTAGGAAATTTTCGTTAATGCCCAACTTTCTTGCTTTTTCAAGATTTTCTAATAAATTATTTGCTCTAGCTATAGCTTCATACGAATATCCCCACATATCACTTACAGTACCGGATTGCCCGTTCAACGTTCCATTAGTAACTCCTGAAAGATCTGCTCTACTTGTCCAATCATCTGTGAACGAATCAGAGTCAAGTCCCCAATATTTACTAGCATACATAAATCTAACAGACATAGTCAATTCTGTTTCTGTAGAATACCAATTATCACTTGAGCCCTCCGACAATGGATTTAAGTCCAAATCAAAACACGAGATAAGCAACATACCCGTACATAGTATCACTATCAATTCTTTTACTTTTTTCATTGTATTGTTTGTTTAAAAGTTAATGGATGCACCAAAAATGAAAGAGGTGGTTATTGGATATGCAAAGTTTGTCATTTCAGGATCCCATCCGTTAGGGAAATTACTAATTGAAAATAAATCATTTACCGCTGCATAAAACCTCAATCCACTTATTCCGATTTTATTGGTAAACGTTTTAGGGACAGTATACCCTAATGTAATATTCTTCATACGCAAATATGCTCCATTAAACAACCAGAAACTAGACATTGCATAGTTGTTGGCAGCATTAGTATTAGTGAGCCGTGGATATTCCGCAACCATATTTTGAGCATCAGAATTATAATGACTCCAATATTTCCCATCCAACAAACTTGGAATATTAGCCCAGTTATCACGTAAAGGACGGACCATATCTGCCGTCTTTCTTGAATTTATTTTTCCAACACCTTGCAGCGTTACTGAAAGGTCAAAATCTTTATAACTTACATAGAAGTTAGAGCCGTACATAAATCGGGGTAATGATCCGCCCAGCAATACGCGATCGTATTCAGGAGAAATTTTCCCATCAGGTATCCCATCAGGACCACTTATGTCTCGGTATTTAATATCTCCGGGTTTTACTGTAGCATTTAATACGGGAGAGTTATCAACTTCTTCCTGCGTTTGATATATACCCTCTGCAACATATCCATACCATTCATTAAATTCGCTACCTTTTTTCTTCACTTGATCACCTAGGAACTCGGTTCCACCCAAATCCCCCATTTTGGATTTAAAATCAGATAGATTTGCAGAGATAGAATAGCGCCAATCGCCGATTTTGTCATTCCATCCTACCTCCAACTCAAAGCCATTCGTGTGCATCTTTCCAGTATTTTTATCTGGATTTTTTTCATATCCTACGTAATCAGGTATTTCAAGTGCAAGTAGCATATCTTTGGTCGTTTTGTAAAAATAGTCAAAGCCAACTCGAAGTCTATTATCAAACAAATATGCATCAATACCAATATTCCATGACTCAGTAGTTTCCCACGAAATGTCCTTTATCGGAAATTTACTAGGCGTAGCAGCCTGTTGAGAAACGACTTTTCCACCACTGATAAATGGTATATTAGTGAATCGTATAGTCGATTGATATGGATAATCTCCGATTCTTTCGTTTCCAAGTGTCCCCCATGATACTCTGAGTTTAAGATAGGACAAGAAAGCAGTCTTCTTATAAAACGGCTCTTCGCTGATAACCCATCCGCCCGAAAATGAAGGGAATGTCCCCCAGCGATGATCTTTGTGAAACCTTGAAGAACCATCTATACGAACGTTAGCTTGCAATAAATATCTATTCATATAATTATACATAACTCTTCCAAACCACGAACGATAAGCATATTCGTTAGCTGTTCCCGAATTAGTTCTATAATCCAGCGGGCCAAGATCCAGATATGGGAACGAATCAAGAATATATTGAGATCTACCAGCCGAAAGGCTTTCATTAAATGATTTATAACCTTCGTATCCCACCATCACATTAATATTGTGGTCACCAAATGATTTAATATAATTTCCTACAAACTGTGCCAACAATTTATAAGAATCGTTTCTTATTTCGTTTAAGGAAGTAGCTTTTGCATCATATCCAGACATATATCCGACAAGTTTACTCGGGTCATCTGCATCGTAATATGGTATTGCTTTCTTAAAAGTTTTTCCCTTATAAAAATTAAAAGTAGGCGAGAATGATGCTGATAGTGTAAGACCGCTTAGCGGTTTAATGTCAACACCCAATTTGGCACTAATATGGTTGTGAATAGTTTTACTAAAACCACCTTCATTAACAATAGCGTGAATATTAGCGCCTTCACGCCCAGCGCCATATCTTCCGTCACTCCACAAACCTGCAAAAATAGCTGGCGAATTATTTATTCCGCCTTGAAATGGATTTTCTATAGCATCGTTATTTGTACTACGTCTTGCACTAATATTTGCTATCGCCGAAATATATTTATTAATACTAAAATCATTATTAATACGAACAGTATAGCGGTTTGAACTTTTGTGCGCATAAAGACCATTTACTTGATCGTAACCAATACTTACTTTTGACTTAATCTTCTGTGTACCTCCTGAAAGATTGATTAAATGGCTTTGCCGCGGAGCGGTATTGTCAAGTACTAAATCATACCAATCTGTAATTGGATATTTATTGGGATTTTCAGCATGTAATGTATAATAATTAGAAATTAAATCTTTATCATACGTAGGGTATTTATTAGATCCATTACCTGCATCATTCCATCTTAACTCATTTTCCATTTCCATAAAACGGGTCGCATTTACGTATTTAGGTCTGGTGGCTAACTTTTCAAAACCATATTCAACTGTGTATCCAATAGTAAATTGTTTTTCTTTAGCCCTTTTGGTAGTAACCAAAATGACACCAGCAGCAGCCCGTGAACCATAGATAGAGGCTGATGCAGCATCTTTTAAAACGGTAATATTCTCCACATCATTTGCATTTACAAAATCGATATTATCAACAATTACCCCATCAACAATTATAAGTGGCGAACTATCACCTATAGTGGTAATTCCTCTGACCTTGAGTGTAGCCTCGCTGCCTGGTGAACCATTCGAACGAGTAACCATCAGACCTGGCATAACTCCTTGCATAGAGGTTGATAGTGACATATTTTTCCGCTCAGCGAGTTTATCTCCAGAAACAGTAGAAATGGCTCCTGATAAATCTTTCTTTTTAGCTACGCCATATCCAACGACTACTACCTCATCCAAAATTTCAACATCTTCATCCAATATTACATTGAATGTTTTTCGATTTCCTGTAACAAATTCTTGTGTCTCATATCCGATGTAAGAGACAACCAATACAGCATTGGGCAAAATTTCTAAAGTAAAATTACCATCAGCATCAGTAATCGTACCACTACCATCTATTCCTTTTATTTTAATTGTTGCGCCAATAATAGGTTCTTGCAAATTGTTAACCACTTTACCTGAAACTATTCTTAATTGTTGCTGAATAGGAGCTGTTCCATCATACATAAAAGATGAAAGTTTGTTTGCTGCTTCCACATTCATTTGTAGTAAACTACCCATGAGAAGTAATAAAGCAATTTTTACTTTTGTCGATGCATTTTTCATAAGCGTTCATTTTTTTACAATTTGTGACACATGTTCTAATTTTTAATTGTTATTCACTACTGTCCCGTAAAAGTGGATAAATAGTTCTTTGAAATTATTGAAATATAGTCA
>NZ_QTMD01000052.1:0-14845 GCF_003602995.1 Bacteroides sp. AF25-38AC
TAGACTTGCTAAATTATATGCTTAAATATAAAATACCTCAGATTGTTACGTTGACCCGTCTTTTGTGTGGGATAATGTGGGAAAACAAAAAAGGTTCGCCTAATTGACGAACCTTTTTGCTCTTCCTCTTGGACTTGAACCAAGGACCCTCTGATTAACAGTCAGATGCTCTAACCGACTGAGCTAAGGAAGAATATGCATTCAATTTTTTTCGCTCTTCCTCTTGGACTTGAACCAAGGACCCTCTGATTAACAGTCAGATGCTCTAACCGACTGAGCTAAGGAAGAATGTTGTTTTTTCTCAAATGCGCTGCAAAAGTAATAGGATATTTTGAAATATGCAATATCTTTGCAAAAAAAATATCGAAGATGGATAAAATAATTGGGTTGGGCAATGCTTTGGTCGATGCGCTGGCAATCATTGAAGATGATAATATTTTGACGGAGATGCAGCTTCCGAAAGGAAGCATGACGCTGATTGATGAAGATAAGTTCTTGAAAATTAGTGAGTATTTCAGCCGGATGAAGACGCACTTGGCTAACGGAGGTTCTGCCGGAAACGCAATTCGGGCAATGGCATGCCTTGGTGCGGGTACGGGATTCATCGGAAAAGTAAGCAATGACTTTTACGGTAACTTTTTCCGGGATAGCCTGCTGGAACGTGGGACAGAGGCGAATTTATTGCTTTCCACTACCCTTCCGTCCGGTGTAGCCTCTACTTTCATTTCTCCTGATGGGGAGCGTACTTTCGGCACTTATTTGGGGGCGGCTTCTACATTGAAGGCGGAAGATCTTTCGCTGGATATGTTCAAAGGATATGCTTACCTATTTATAGAGGGGTATCTGGTGCAAGACCATGATATGATTCTCCGTGCCATTGAGCTGGCTAAAGAGGCCGGCTTACAAGTATGTTTGGACATGGCGAGCTACAATATAGTAGAAGGAGACCTTGAATTTTTCTCTCTGTTGGTCAACAAATATGTGGATATTGTTTTTGCCAATGAGGAAGAGGCAAAGGCCTTTACGGGTAAGGAACCGGAGGAAGCATTGGACATCATTGCCAAAATGTGTAGCATAGCCATTGTAAAGGTGGGTGCCCGTGGTTCTCTGATTCGCAAAGGTACAGAGATGGTGCAGGTACAAGCGGCTCCGGTAGAGAAAGTGGTGGACACTACAGGAGCTGGCGACTATTTTGCGGCAGGTTTCTTGTATGGACTGACGTGTGGCTACTCGCTGGAGAAATGTGGCAAGATAGGCTCCCTTCTCTCCAAAGATGTGATACAAGTGGTGGGTACGGAGCTTCAGGCAGCACAATGGGAAAAAATCAAGGAAGAAATTTTATTAATTAATTAATGTGCTGATGTGCCAATGTGTTAATTGGCTGCGCAATATTTGT
This sequence comes from Bacteroides sp. AF25-38AC, assembly GCF_003602995.1. Taxonomy (NCBI): domain Bacteria; kingdom Pseudomonadati; phylum Bacteroidota; class Bacteroidia; order Bacteroidales; family Bacteroidaceae; genus Bacteroides; species Bacteroides sp. AF25-38AC. The sequence goes on from NZ_QTMD01000052.1 coordinate 1,397, forward strand.
TTCGCTATTACGCTGCAGGTTATTAGCACATTGGCACATTGGCATATTAGCACATTATCATAATTATGAGAAGAATTTTAAAGATACGCTGGATGGTTGCCTTGCTGATTGTAGCGGGAGCCGTTTGTTTTTGGGGGTTTAAGAGTGGTGATAGCCGTAGTTTCCAAATAGCAAAGAATCTGGATATATTCAATTCCATTGTGAAAGAGTTGGATATGTTCTACGTGGATACGATTGATCCGAACAAGACTATCCGTGAAGGCATTGATGCCATGCTCTACTCGCTGGACCCCTACACGGAGTATTATCCGGAAGATGACCAAAGCGAATTGGAGCAGATGCTGAAGAATTCCTATGGTGGTATAGGTTCTGTGATTACTTGGAATCCGAAACTGAAACGTTCCATGATATCTGAGCCATACGAGAATATGCCTGCTGCCGATGTAGGCCTGAAAGCCGGAGATATTTTGATGGAAATTGACGGAAAAGACCTTGCCGGAAAGAACAACCAGGAAGTCAGCGAGATGCTTCGCGGACAAGTGGGTACCAGCTTCAAGCTGAAAGTGCAACGTCCCGGTACAGAGAAACCGTTGGATTTCGACATTGTGCGCCGTTCCATCCAATTGCCGTTCATACCTTATTATACGGTGCTGGATAATAATATAGGTTATATCAATCTCAGCACCTTCTCGGGGAATCCTTCCAAGGAGTTCAAGCAGGCTTTTCTGGACTTGAAGAAGCGGGGGATGACTTCGTTGGTGATTGACTTGCGGAACAATGGGGGTGGCTTGCTGGATGAGTCTATAGAGATAGCCAACTTCTTTCTGCCTCGCGGAAAAACACTTGTGACGACAAAGGGTAAGATTAAGCAAGCCAGCAATACCTACAAGACATTGCGTGAACCGTTGGATTTGGAAATTCCTTTGGCTGTTCTGGTCAATGGCGGAACGGCTTCTTCGTCAGAAATCCTTGCGGGCTCTTTGCAGGACCTTGACCGTGCGGTCATTATCGGTAACCGTACTTTCGGTAAGGGATTGGTGCAGACCACCCGTCCGTTACCATACGGTGGTACCATGAAGCTGACGACTTCCAAATATTATATTCCCAGCGGCCGTTGTGTGCAGGCTATCGACTACAAGCACCGGAATGAGGACGGCAGTGTGGGACGTATTCCGGACAGCCTTACTACCGTGTTCCATACGGCTGCCGGACGTGAAGTGCGTGATGGCGGAGGCGTGACTCCGGACATTGCGGTGAAGCAGGAGAAGCTGCCCAACATTCTGTTCTATCTTGTCAATGACAATCTTATTTTCAATTATGCAACGGACTATTGCCTGAAACATCCTACCATCCCTTCAGCAGAGAAGTTTGAAATTACAGATGCCGATTATGCGGACTTCAAGGCGATGGTGAAGAAGGCGGACTTCAAATACGACCAACAGACAGAGAAGATGCTGAAGAACCTGAAGGAGATGGCCGAATTTGAGGGCTATCTGACTGATGCTTCGAAAGAGTTTGAAGCGCTGGAGAAAAAATTGTCGCATAATCTGGACCGTGACCTTGACCATTTCTCCAAGGACATCAAGGGCATGATTGCGGTAGAAATCATCAAGCGTTATTATTTCCAGCGTGGAAGCATTATCCAGCAGTTGAAAGATGATGATGACTTGAAAGAGGCTGTAAAGATACTGACTGCTCCGGCAAAATACAAGGAAATGTTGAGTGCTCCGACAGTGACGTCAATGTCTCTGCAACAAAGAAAGGAGGCAGCCCCGGTTTTTCTGAGTACCGCTACGAGAGCAAATGAGCATGTTTATGATGAAATAGTATAAGGGCATTCTTAAGAGGGTTCTTTTATTTGCTCCTTAATTTATACCGGATAGTCTCTGTATAAGCCTTTTATGCACGGCTATCCGGTTAAGTTGTTTGTAGGGTATTAACTTGTTTTATATTTTTGCAGGTGATAATGAAAATATTGACAAGGTTATGAAACGATTGAATTCTCTGAAAGTATGGCTGTCTGTGGTATTGTTGCTTTGCTTCTCTCTTTCCGGACAAGCCCAGTTCCTGCGCACTTCCTACTTTATGGAAGGAAGTAACCAGCGTATGCAGCTCAATCCGGCCTTGATGCCGGGACGCGGTTATCTGAATATTCCCGTGATAGGTTCGTTGAATGCTACCGTCAACTCCAGTTCCCTGGGGTATAGGGATATTATGGACATTATTGAGAACAGTGATGACAGCGACTATTTCATGAGCAATGACTTTATGAACCGACTGGATGCTACCAATAACTTGAATGTGAATTTGAGTACCGACATTCTGTCTGCCGGGTGGTATAAAGGAAAGAACTTCTGGTCAGTCAATGTGGGGTTGCGTAATGATATCGGTGCCGCCATACCGAAAACCATGTTCCAGTTTATGAATAACATGAGCAGCCGGGAGTTTGGTGACAATATTTCTGACTATTTGGGTATTAACGAAACCATTAATGGACAGAAGCTTGAGATAAATTCCTATGCGGAAGTCGGCCTTGGCTTTGCAAGGAATATCACAGACCGACTGGCTGTAGGTGGTAAGGTGAAGATGCTGCTGGGTATCGGTAACTTAAAGCTGAACATCAACCAGATTCATGTGGAAACTCCTTCTGTCGGCTCTTCAGGAGTGACGAGTAAAGCTTCCATTCAAGTGGATGCAACTTTGGAGAACTCGTCAAAGCTGTTGGAGCTTCCCGAGAATGAGAGTGGCGATTATATCGATGAAATCGATTTTGGCAGTTTCGGTTTTGCCGGATATGGTGGGGCTATTGATTTGGGAGTATCTTACAAGTTACTGGATAAATTGACACTTTCTGCTTCAGTTCTTGATTTGGGTTTTATCAAATGGTCTAAATCGAATACCAGTATAGCGCGAGCCAATGCAGAGCAGACTTATGATCTTCTTGACCCGGCCTCGCAGCAGGAGTTCATGAATATTGTGAACAGCGGCGAGATTCTTAACTATGACATGTTGAAGCTCAAGACGGAGGAGGCTTCTGAGAAGAGCCGTACCCGTGGATTGACTTCTACAATGGTTCTTGGCGCTGAATATGCCTTATTGAATGATTGGCTGGTAGTGGGTGCCTTGTATACCGGTCGTTTTGCCAAACCGAAAACTTTGAATGAGTTGACTTTCTCTGCCTGCATCCGTCCGACGAATGCTTTCAATGTAGCTGCCAGCTATTCCGTACTTCAAGGAGCTGGTAAAACCTTCGGTCTGGCATTGAAGCTGGGTTCCTTCTTTGCAGGAACAGATTATATGTTCTTTGGCAAGAATACGAAGAATGTCAATGCTTACTTGGGGGTTTCTATTCCTTTGGGAAAACAGAAAACGGCTGAAAATTAATAAAGTGAGTTATCAGTTGTCGCGGGTTATCTTTCTATAAAAGAGGATAATCTGCGATTTTGTTTTTACGAAAACGCAAAAAGCTTTATCTTTGCTGGTAAATACCTATAAACAGTACTCATGAGAATTGCAATAACGTTTCTCTTGTTTTTGGTTTTCAGTAGTTTGCTGCAAGCTTCACCCATACCTTTTTCTCCTATAGTGAGGAACTATTCGGTGTCGGATTATAATGCCGGTATTCAGAATTGGGCCATTGCTCAAGACGAAAGAGGAGTGATGTATTTCGGTAATAACAGTGGGCTGTTGGAATTTGATGGAAGTGCTTGGCGGCTGTATGAATTACCGACAAAAGGAATTGTGCGTGCTATATATATCAGTGAAGATGGAAGAATTTATGTAGGCTCTTACGAAGAATTCGGTTATTTTGTCCGTACTCCTTATAATACCCTTGAATATCACTCGCTAAAAGATGAGGTGAAGGACTTTACTTTTCATAACGACGAAATCTGGAACATTGTTTGCGTTCAAGGGGAAATTGTATTTCAATCGTTTGGTTCTCTCTTTTTTTATAATGGAAATTCTGTGGAAGGTATTCGGGTGAAGAGCCTTCCGCTGAACTTATTTCAGGTTGGAAATACTTTTTATTCTCAAAGAATAAATGGTGGACTTTGTGTCTTTTCCGACAGGAAAATGGAAGAACTTATTCCCAGAAAGGTATTTGGAAATAGCGATGTCTTGGCTGGGCTTCCTTATGATGATGCCGTTTTAATGCTTACCCGTAATCAGGGAGGTTTTCTCCTCTATCGAGATGGGAGGGTAGAAAAATGGGAAACCGAATGTGATGATATATTCAGGAAGCATACCATTAATCGTGCGGTGATGACCAAAGACAGTTGCTACGTTGTTGGCACAATATCCGATGGTATATATGCGTTGGATAAAAAAGGAAAGCTGATTTGGAAGGTCAATACGGATAATAAACTACAGAACAATACTGTTTTGAGATTATATTGTGATGATGACAACAATATATGGACAGCTTTGGATGAAGGTATTGCCTATATACACAACAATTCTTTAATCTATTATTATGAACCTCCATTTCGTAAAATAGGCATGGTATATGATGTTCTGGTAAGGGAAAATGAAGCTTATATTGCTTCTAATCAGGGACTTTATTGGCTTAAGGATGGAAAGACTGAATTAGTTCCGGGTTTGGAAGAACAAGCGTGGTTCGTCGATGAATGGGGAAAACAGATTTTTTGCGGGCATAACAAAGGAACTTTCCTTATATCGGGGTTGAAGTCAAAGTTGGTATCTGATGTAAAGGGAGGGATGTGTATGGAAAAGATTGAATCGAAGGAAGAATCTTTTTTATTGGAAGGAACTTATGCGCTTTTAAATCTATATACGGAAGATACTTCGGGAGCATATGGTTTTATCCGGTCTCTGCGTGGATTCAGTCATATGGTCCGTCACATAGAGGTGGACCATCAAGGGAATATCTGGGCGAAACACTTAAGGAATGGTTTGTATCGTTTTCGGATTGATCCGGATATGAAGCAGGTAAAGGATGTACGGAAGTATGAGGGCCTGGGAGAAGTGAAAGGTGGGAGTTTTACTTTGTTCAAAATCAATGGTCGGGTAGTTTTTTCTAATGGGGAATATTTCTATACTTACGAAGATATGACTGATTCGATTGTTCCCTATGAAACAATGAATGAACAATTGATGGAATTGAAGGGAATCAAGACAGTGAGTCGTGCGAACGGAGATTACTATTGGTTTGTGGGTGATAGGATAGTGTATTTAGTGAAGTGTGCGATAAATACTTTCAATATCGAACTCCGGATTCCATATTCTTTGTTTGACGGTCTGACGGTGGAAGAACGGGGAAGCGTGGCTTATGACGTGAGGAATGGCTGTTCCTATCTTTGCCTGAACAATGCCATTGCCCGTATTGAGACGGACAGTTCCTCGTTATATAAATCTCGGGTCAGACGCTCTTTATGGATTTCGGGAATGCGGGTCATTGATGAATTCAGTGGTAAGCGGAAAACATTGGTCGTGCAGCCGGGAGCCAAGGTGGAGCCTGAGTTTAATACGGTGAATTTTACATTGTGTTATCCGGTTTATAGTAATTATACTTATAAGGTAAGGTATCGGTTGGAAGGATATTCTGACCAATGGGTGCCGGGTGGACGCTATTTGCAGAAGAAGTATTCTCGGCTCTCCTATGGAAGTTATGTTTTTCAGGCAGAGATATATGATACCGATAGAGTTTTGGCATCGGTAGAGCTTCCTTTTGAGATTTTGCGTCCGTGGTATTTGTCTTATTGGGCTGTGGGAAGTTATATCTTGGCAGGATTGTGTCTGTTGGCTTTATTGCAATATCTGGTCTACCGTTTCGTGAAGAAAAAGAAAGACCGTGTGATTGAACGGCAGCGCGTAGCCCATCAGGCAGAGCTTGAGCGGCAGGAGAAGAAGATTGTTGAGTTGGAAAAGGAGCAGCTTGAGGCCGATTTGCGTTTTAAAAGCAAGGAGTTGTCCGGTGTGGTAATGACAAATATTGCTCATCAGGAATTTCTGATTTCTTTGAAAGAAGAGATACAGCGGCAAAAGTTGTTAGGACAGTATAGCCGTAAAAACTTGGATAAGCTGCTCACTTTAGTTAATAGCAATATAGTGTCCGATGAAGAGAATTGGACTATGTTTCAGGCTAATTTTGACCGTATACACGAAAACTTCTTCCGTAATCTGAAACTTCAATATACAGATTTGACTTCAGGAGATTTGCGCTTTTGCGCATTGCTTCGCTTGAATATGCCGACAAAGGAGATAGCGAAGTTGCTCAACATTTCCACGCGTGGGGTTGATGCTGCAAGATACCGGTTGCGCAAGAAATTCAATCTGCTTCCGGAAGAAAGTCTGACTGATTTTCTTATAAACTTTAAATAGCTGCTTTACAGTGAAATATTAATGGGGGAAGTACTAATATTGTACTTCCTCTTTTGTTTTTTAGTGATGGTTGTACTTTTGTTGTAGTACGGGATGTGGAGATTGTCGCATGCTTTTCTTTTATTTGCAGTAAAATAATATTTCTATCAATTAAAAGCATGAAAAACATGAAGCATTTACTTTTCAAGTTACAATTATTTTTAGTCTTGTTGGTGTTTACTGCCGTTAGTGCGTATGCACAGAAATCTCCGGTTGATATGGATCGTTTCATCGACGATTTAATGAAGAAGATGACCCTGGAAGAGAAAATAGGTCAGTTGAATCTGCCGGTTACCGGTGAGATTACGACCGGTCAGGCTAAAAGTAGTAATGTGGCCAAACGTATTCGTGCCGGTGAAGTGGGCGGGCTTTTCAATCTGAAAGGCGTGGAACGTATCCGCGATGTACAGAAGCAGGCGGTTGAAGAAAGTCGTTTGGGTATTCCTCTCTTATTTGGTATGGATGTTATTCATGGATATGAAACGGTGTTTCCCATTCCTTTGGGATTGTCGTGTACATGGGATATGAAGGCGGTTGAAGAATCGGCACGTATTGCAGCCATTGAGTCCAGTGCTGACGGTATTTGCTGGACATTCAGTCCGATGGTGGATATTTGCCGTGATGCCCGTTGGGGGCGTGTGTCCGAGGGCAACGGTGAAGACCCGTTTCTGGGAGCAGCCATTGCGCAGGCCATGGTACGTGGTTATCAGGGAAAGGATATGAACCGTAATGATGAGATTATGGCTTGTGTAAAGCATTTTGCCTTGTATGGTGCCGGTGAGGCAGGACGTGACTATAATACAGTAGATATGAGTCATCAGCGCATGTTCAATGAATACATGTTGCCCTATCAAGCGGCGGTTGATGCCGGTGTGGGAAGTGCGATGGCCTCTTTCAATGAGGTCGATGGCATTCCCGCTACTGGAAACAAGTGGTTGATGACGGATGTATTGCGTAAGCAGTGGGGGTTTGACGGTTTTGTAGTGACAGATTATACCGGAATTACAGAAATGACCGACCATGGCATGGGCGATACGCAGACTGTTGCCGCGTTGGCGCTGAATGCTGGTGTCGATATGGATATGGTGAGCGATGCATTTGTAGGTACGCTCAAGAAGTCATTGACAGAAGGAAAAGTGACAGAAGAAGCTATTAATGCGGCTTGTCGCCGTATTTTGGAAGCTAAGTACAAGTTGGGCTTGTTCGATAATCCTTATAAATACTGTGATGTGAAGCGTGCCAAGAAGCAAATCTTTACCAAAGAGCATCGTGCCGTTGCGCGTAAGATTGCTTCGGAGAGCTTGGTGTTGCTGAAGAACGAGGGTAATGTGCTTCCGCTGGCCAAGAAGGGCACTATTGCTGTGGTAGGTCCGTTGGCAGACAGCCGCAGTAATATGCCGGGTACTTGGAGTGTGGCTGCCGTATTGAAGAATGCTACTTCTTTGGCTGAAGGTTTGAAGGCGGTAGCAGGCGGTAAAGCCGAAATACTGACTGCGAAAGGCTGTAATTTGATGAGTGATGCCGAATATGAGAAACGTGCCACTATGTTCGGACGTTCTTTACACCGTGACAATCGTTCGGACAAGGAGTTGCTGGACGAGGCTCTTGCCGTGGCTGCCAAATCGGATGTTATTGTGGCTGCGCTCGGTGAGTCTTCGGAAATGAGTGGAGAGAGCAGTTGCCGCACGAATCTTGAAATGACGGACACCCAACGCATACTGTTACAGGAATTATTGAAAACGGGAAAACCTGTGGTACTGGTGCTGTTTACCGGTCGTCCGCTGGTACTGAACTGGGAGCAGGCAAACGTGCCGGCCATTCTGAATGTATGGTTTGCGGGCAGTGAGGCAGGTTTTGCCATCGGCGATGTACTGTTTGGTGATGTGAACCCGAGCGGAAAGCTGACTACGACTTTCCCGAAGAGCGTGGGACAGATTCCTTTGTTCTACAACCACAAGAACACGGGCCGCCCTCTTGCCGACGGTGCATGGTTCCAGAAATTCCGCAGCAACTATATAGACATAGACAATGAACCGCTTTATCCCTTCGGTTTCGGTTTGAGCTATACCACATTCTTTTATAGCGACGTGGCTTTGGACAAGACTAGCATGACGGATAAGGGCGAACTGACTGCTACCGTGACTGTGACCAATACCGGCAAGAGAGACGGTGCAGAAGTGGTTCAACTTTATATTCGTGACCTTGTGGGAAGTGTAACCCGTCCGGTGAAAGAGTTGAAAGGCTTTGAAAAGATTTTCCTGAAAGCCGGCGAATCTAAAAAAGTATCTTTCAAGATTACCCCCGAATTGCTGAAGTTCTACAACTACAATCTTGATTTTGTATGCGAGCCGGGTGACTTTGAGGTGATGATTGGCAGAAGTTGCCGGGACGTAAAAAAAGCAGCGTTCAAGTTACTCTAACTGATTCCCAAGGCGGCAATATGCAGCATTCGAGCCACTGCGTTGAGATGGCATTGTTGCTGCATATTGTCTGCATTTTCACTGCAAACGTTTTGCAGCGCTACTGCAAAGGTGTTGCAGCGTCATTGCAAAAGTGATGCAGTGCCACTGCAAACTATATGCAGTATTCTTGCAGTATTTGCTTGACTTGTGTAAGATAATATGATCTATTGAAAAACATGAAGAAAATATTTTTATTAATATTGTGTCTGTCCACCATGTACCCGGTTGTCAATGCTGGGCGGGTGGTTCAGAGTTTTAATGACGGCTGGTATTATGCTGCATGTGATGACAATCGGTTGCAGGAAGTGCAACGCCATGAAGAAGGTTGGCAGCAGGTACATCTGCCGCATACCTGGAATGCGGATGCCTATTCTACCCGTAACTACCGCAGGGCTTCTTCCTGGTATAAGAAAGAGTTCCGTACGGATGCCGCGCAGATGCGGGATAAACAGCTTTACCTGAAATTTGATGGTGTCAATTCTCTGGCAGATGTGTACCTCAACGGCGAGCTGCTCACTACCCACAAAGGAGGTTACTCTGCCTTTACCGTAGACATTACGGATAAAGTAAGGACCGATGCCCCGAATCTGCTGATGGTGCACGTCAATAATCAGAACGACCGGATACCTCCTTTGTCCGGCGACTTCACCATCTTTGGCGGCATCTACCGCAATGTGTGGCTCATCAGTGCTGCAAAGCAGCACATCAGCCTTACCGACTATGCCTCTACGGGCATTTATGTCGATTTGCCTTCCGTGAGTGAGGATAGGGCAGAAATCAGTGTGCGTGGGACTTTGGTGAACCGTGATGTGCGGCGTGCGGTGTTGAAGTTGGACGTCGAGGTGCTGGATACAGATGGGAAGACCGTAGCCCAATCTTTGCGCAGCGTCCGGATAGATGCCGACGGGGCGTTCGCCTTCGAGGAACGGTTACAGTTGGAAAAGCCACAGTTGTGGTCGCCCGATTCCCCTTATCTGTACAGCGTGAAAGTTTCTTTGAAAGATGTGCGTGGCAAGGTGTTGAAAGATGAGACACGTGTCCCTTTGGGGGTCCGCTGGTTCAGCGTGGATGCGCAGGAAGGCTTCAAGTTGAATGGGGAACCCCTGAAACTTATGGGAGCTTGCCGTCATCAGGACCAGATGCCGATGGGCATAGCGCTTTCGGATGAGATGCACCGCAGGGATATGCAGTTGCTGAAAGACATGGGTGTGAACTTTGTCCGTCTGGCACATTACCCACAGGACGATGCCGTGTTGCGTGCTTGCGACGAACTCGGCATGCTGGTATGGGAGGAGATTCCGGTAGTAGATTTGATAGCTTTGGGTGACGAGTTCCGCGCGAATGCCACAAGCGCCTTGCGCGAAATGATTCGCCAGCATTACAACCATCCGTCCGTCATTATGTGGGGGTATATGAACGAGGCTGTTATCCAGCTGCAGTATCGGGTGAAGAAACAACGGCTCAACGGTTTCTACGAGAATACCTTGGCGCTTGCCCGGCATCTGGAGGAAACTCTGAAGAGGGAAGACCCCTACCGTCTGAGTACGATGGCCTACCACGGCAATCAGATTTACAATAAAATCGGTCTCAGCAATATCACCGACATTTCCGGTTGGAACCTTTATCAGGGCTGGTATGAGAACGACTTCAAGTCTTTCGACCGCTTTGTGGACGAAGAGTATCGTAAATACCCGCACCGTCCGTTAATAATCAGTGAGTTCGGTGCCGGTTCCGACCCGCGCTTGCAGTCGCTCGATCCGCAGATATTCGATTTCTCCATGCAATGGCAGCAGTTGTACCTCGAATACTATCTGCCCGCTATCATGAAGCGACCGTTCATAGTGGGCGCCACGGAGTGGAACTTCATTGATTTCAGTTCTGCCAGTCGCCAGGAGGCTACGCCGCATATCAATAATAAAGGACTGATGTACAATGACCGCCGTCCTAAAGATGTGTTCTATTATTTCCAGGCATTCCTGCGCAAGGATATTCCGGTGCTGCACATTGCTGTGGATGACTGGAAGCATCGGACTGTGGTTTCGGACGGTGAAGCGGTGGAACATCCGGTGAAAGTGTATTCCAATCTGGATAAGGTGGAGTTGTCTGTCAACGGCACGAAGCTCTCCGTGCAAGGCATCGAGAATTGCCATGCAGTGTGGCAAGTGCCTCTCGTTGCGGGGCGAAACACGCTTGTGGCTTCAGGTATCTGCCATGGGAAGAAGGTGGAGCAGGTTTCGGACATTTTTGTGAAGATGCAGCCTCGCCATATCGCGGCAGTCGGCTCCGGACAGCTGGAACTTGCAGTGAACGTGGGCAGCAACTGTTTCTTTACGGATGACAAGAGTGATCTTTGCTGGCTTCCCGACCAAGCTTATACTCCTGGAAGTTGGGGCTACATAGGTGGAGAGATTTTCCGCCGTTCTCCGGGACGTATCGGAACCACTGCCGAGGTGAAAGACACCCGTAATGTTCCTTTGCTCCAGACCAAACGCAAGGACATCAAGGCCTATCGCTTCGACTTGCCCGACGGCGACTATGAAGTGGAACTTCTTTTTGCTGACCTGAACGCACGTTCCGAGCGGGTGACTTACGATTTGGGAGCTGTCGCTACCCTAGACAATGCCGATTTCCGCGGCAGTGTCTTCAATGTTTCTGTCAACAACCGACCTTGGCTGAATCATTTCTCTCCGGCGATAGAAGTAGGCGGGAACCGTTGCATATCCAAGAAACTGCATGTTGCCGTAACCGGTGGAAACCTTACGGTGAACTTTGAGGCGGTGAAAGGGATGACGTTCTTGAATGGGATAAAGATATTCAGGATTCATTGATGTTCTATTCTTAATAATGTTGTATTAACCGATAAATTGAGTGAAATATGAAACACAAATTACTTACCGGGTCTCTCTCCTTCACAGTAGGGATGGGATTCAGCGCTTTGCCTGCCGTCGCGCAGCAATCTCCGGCTTCCACTGAGGTCAAGCCTAATGTAATCATTATCAACGTTGATGATTTGGGCTATGGCGACATTGGTTGTTACGGTGCCACCAAGGTCAAGACTCCCAATATAGACCGTCTGGCATCGCAAGGCCGTAGCTTTACGGATGCTCATTCATCCTCGGCTGTTTCCACGCCTTCACGTTATGGACTGATGACTGGTCAATATCCTTGCCGTGAGGATATTTGGGGGGCAATCTTCCTGAATCAGACTCTGCAAATTGATACGGCACGCACCACAATTGCGGATGTGATGAAACGTTCCGGCTATTCCACTGCCATCGTGGGGAAGTGGCATCTTGGATTTCGTACGGACGAAAAGATGGACTGGAACAAGGAACTGGCTCCCGGACCACTTGAATTGGGATTCGATTATTACTTCGGTGTGCCTATTCTCAACAGTCATCCACCTTTTGTTTATGTGGAGAACCATCATGTGGTGGGTTATGATCCCAACGACCCGTTTGTAAGAGGCAAGAGGGCAGAAACGGAGGAGTTCGATGAAAAATTCGGTATCAACTCTATTGGTGGAGCCACGGCTGCGCACCGTTTGTACAAAGACAGGGCTGTAGCCACTACTTTGAAAGACCGGGCCGTGCAGTGGATAAAGGAACATAAGGATTCACCTTTCTTCTTGTATTATGCTACCACCAACATCCATCATCCTTTTACACCGGCCGAACGCTTTGTAGGTACCAGTGAGGCAGGACCTTACGGTGATTCAATCCATGAATTGGACTGGGTGGTAGGCGAGATTATGCGTACCCTCGATGAGGAAGGGCTGGCGGGAAATACTCTGCTCATCTTCACCAGTGACAACGGAGGAATGCTGAATCATGGAGGGCAGAGAGCTTGGAAGGCAGGACACCATATCAACGGCAAGCTTCTTGGTTTCAAGTTCGGAGCTTGGGAAGGCGGGCATCGCATTCCTATGATTGCCCGCTGGCCGGGTAGGATTCCTGCGGGCAGCGTATCCAACCAGTTGATGTCCAATGTTGACATGCTTGCCACTTTGGCTGCCCTCACAGGATATGAATTGCAGGAGCAGGACGGGCCGGACAGTTTCAATATGCTTCCTGCCCTTATCGGAAATCCCGGGAAAATGATTCGGGACCATATTATTATCTGTCCTTCCCAAAAGAGCCATCTTTCCATTCGCAAAGGGAAGTGGGTCTATATTCCGGCGCAAAACAGCGGCGGATTTACCGGAAAGAATGTCGGTGACCATGACTTGGGCGGGGCATCCGCTTTCCAGCTCACCCATCGGGTGAACAGCGATATAGAAAATGCCCGGATAAAGCCGGATGCACCCTCTGTGCAGCTTTATAATTTGGAGGAAGACCCATACCAGACCACAAATGTGTATGAACAGCATCCCAAAGTGGCACGCAGGCTGGCGCGGATACTGGAGGAGAAGATAAGGAAGTCGGATGCCACAAGAAAGTGACAACCGATAGATTGATGAAAAACATAATTTGAAAAATGAAGAATACCATGATGAAAAAGTTTTTTGTAGGTTTATTCTCCCTTTTGATGGGAGTAGGCAGCGCTTTTGCGCAGACCAATATGTCTAGTGAAATGTATGACCTTGCCAAGATGAAGGAAGGCTTGC
>NZ_QTMD01000053.1:0-13228 GCF_003602995.1 Bacteroides sp. AF25-38AC
CTTGCTAAATTATATGCTTAAATATAAAATACCTCAGATTGTTACGTTGACCCTTTTTTACATTGATTCCACGTTGCCTCCCTTTGGGGGATTGTTTGGACAATAACAAAAAAAGAGGAATATTCTTTCGAATTTCCTCTTCTTTGCGGGTGGCAGATGGGACTCGAACCCACGACATTCAGAACCACAATCTGACGCTCTAACCAACTGAACTACAGCCACCATGTTAGTGCATTTCTTAAATGCGGTGCAAAGATAGGGATAATCTTTAATATTGCAAAGAATGAGACGAAATTTTTTGAGATTTCTGCATTATTTTTTCTTCTCGTAGATACCTATATTGTGCTGCTGGAGCAGCTTTCGAGAGCTTTTGACAAAGATTTCCAGGTGTTTACGAGCTTCCGGCGTTAAATGTTCTGTAGGAAAACTGGCAGGATAAAGAATGTAATTTTTTTCTTTAGTAAGTTCCGGCCGGCCGGTCCAGACCAGATTATATCCACAATAGGAAACACGACAGTATGGAAAAGGCAGAGGATTGGAGTCTGGCAGGGGCGTCTGACTCTGACCGGTGTAAGAGGGACGGATGGGTTGGGGGAGAGGATGTTTCTCCAACTGCAAAGTGAAGATGAGGCCGCCGTCAGTGTTAGCCTTGCTCATATTGGAAATGAAGTTTCCCAAGGAGTAGACTATGATGTGCTGTTCGGTACCGTTGGTACGTAGTTCCATCGGTTGAATGACGTGAGGGTGTGAACCGATAATATGTGTTACGCCTTGTTGGAGCAACCAGTTGGCCAGTTCGCGTTGCTCACGGTTGGGAAGGGACTGATATTCCTCTCCCCAATGCATGCAGGCAATAATGGCATCCGGTTGGCGTGCCTTGGCACTTTGGATATCTTGCAGGATGGTATTCTTATCAATATAGTTTACGATATTGGGAGAGGTAGCCTTGATACCATTGGTGCCGTAAGTATAGTTGAGTAGGGCAATGCGAAAGCCGTTTCTGTTGATGAACAGGGGATAGCGTTGCCTGCGCTCCGACAGATTCTTGTAGGTGCCTGCGTAACGAATACCGGAGGAGTCAAGCAATTGTATGGTACGCTCCATTCCCTTTTTTCCACGGTCCAGACAGTGGTTGTTGGCTGTCAGTAAAATATCGAATCCGGCGTCCTTTATGGCCTGAAGATATTCATCGGGGGCGCTGAACATAGGATAGCCCCGATAGGGCCTGCCCCCCAATGTGACTTCCAGATTTCCTATGGCGAGGTCTGCCTGGGATATTTGCTCTTTTATGAGGGAGAAGCAGGAGGAGTAGTCATATTTTCCTTCAGATACATGTGCAGCGTCTATTTGTGCCTGGTGCTGCATCAGGTCGCCGACAAATAATAGCGTAATCCTTTCCTGCGAGGAAAGGGTTACGCTATACAGTAGGACAACAATGAAGACGGCGAGCGTTTTCATCGCCTTGTTATTGGTAGATTGCTTTCTTGCCGGCGAGCAATGTATTCTTCATAAGGGAAACGATGGTCATGGGACCTACGCCTCCCGGTACGGGGGTAATGAATGAACATTTGGGAGCTACTTCGTCGAATTTCACATCACCGGTCAACTTGAATCCGGATTTCTTGGAGGTATCGGGCACACGGGTAGTACCTACATCAATAACGACAGCGCCTTCCTTGACCATTTCCGCCTTAACAAAGTTCGGTTGTCCCAACGCAGCAATGATGATGTCCGCTTCCTGGCATTCCTTTACCAGGTCTTTGCTGCGGCTGTGGCATACGGTCACTGTGGCATCGCCGGGATAAGCCTTCTGCATCATCAGGGCAGCCATGGGTTTGCCGACAATGTTACTGCGTCCCAATACCACGCATTTCTTGCCTGAAGTCTCTATCTGATAGCGCTTCAGCAGTTCGAGGATACCGTTGGGAGTAGCGGATACATAGCAGGGAAGGCCAATGGACATCCGTCCCACGTTGATGGGATGAAAGCCGTCCACATCCTTGCGGTAGTCGATGGTTTCAATCACTTTCTGCTCGGAGATATGCTTGGGCAAGGGAAGCTGTACGATGAAACCGTCCACATCCGCATCCTCGTTCAATTCGCGTACCTTGGCGAGCAGTTCCTTTTCGGTAACGTCTGCCTCGTAACGGATAAGTGAGGACTTGAATCCGCAAACTTCGCATGCTTTTACTTTGGCGGCAACGTAGGTTTCGCTACCTCCATCGTGTCCTACAAGAATGGCGGCCAGATGCGGGCGTTTACCCCCACGAGCCACTATTTCGGCTACTTCTGCTGCAATCTCTTGCTTTACTTGCTCTGAAATTGCTTTTCCATCAATCAGTGTCATAGGCTGTTATCTTATCTTTTAAGTTTCGGCATCATCTTACCCATCTTGCTGCCAGTGACCATCTTCATCATCTTGCGGGTCTGGTCAAACTGTTTCAGCAGGCGGTTTACTTCCTGAATATTCGTACCGCTACCTTTGGCAATGCGCTGGCGGCGTGAACCGTTCAGAATGGCCGGATTGCTGCGTTCTTCCGGAGTCATGGAGTAGATGATGGCTTCAATGCTCTTGAAGGCATTGTCGTCAATGTCTATATCCTTGATGGCTTTGCCTACGCCCGGTATCATGGAGGCAAGTTCCTTCAAGTTACCCATTTTCTTGATTTGTGCAATCTGGCTCAGGAAGTCGTTGAAGTCGAACTGGTTCTTGGCAATCTTCTTTTGCAGGCGTTTGGCTTCTTCCTCGTCATATTGTTCCTGCGCACGTTCCACCAAAGATACGATGTCACCCATACCGAGAATACGGTCGGCCATACGTGAGGGATGGAACTGGTCGATGGCATCCAGCTTTTCACCGGTACCTACAAACTTGATGGGCTTGTTTACCACCGAACGGATAGAAAGGGCGGCACCACCGCGGGTATCACCATCCAGTTTGGTCAATACTACACCATTGAAGTCGAGCCGTTCGTTGAATTCCTTAGCGGTATTCACTGCATCCTGACCGGTCATTGAATCCACTACGAACAGAATCTCGTCCGGATTGATGGCCTTCTTGATGGCGGCAATCTCGTTCATCATCTCCTCATCCACTGCCAGACGACCGGCTGTATCGACAATTACAAGGTCGTAACCTTTGGCTTTGGCTTCTTGGATGGCATTTTGGGCAATGGCTACCGGATTTTTGCTGTCCGGTTCCGAGTACATCGGTACGTCAATCTGTTCAGCCAGTACACGCAACTGCTCGATAGCGGCAGGACGGTACACGTCACAAGCCACCAATAACGGCTTTTTGTTCTTCTTGCTCTTCAGCATGCGGGCCAGCTTTCCGGAGAAAGTTGTTTTACCGGAGCCTTGCAAACCGGACATTAGGATAATGGCAGGCTTGGAGTCGAGGTTTATTTCAGAAGTCTCGCCGCCCATGAGCTGGGTCAGTTCATCGTGTACGATTTTTACCATCAGCTGGCTGGGCTTAACGGCTGTCAGCACGTTTTGTCCCAAGGCTTTTTCCTTAACGGTATCGGTGAAGTTTTTGGCTACCTTATAGTTCACGTCGGCATCCAAAAGTGCCTTACGTACGTCTTTCAGGGTTTCCGCAACATTGATTTCGGTGATTTTGCCCTCACCTTTCAAAATTTTAAACGACCTTTCAAGTCTCTCGCTTAAATTATCGAACATAGTATCTAATTACAATTACTAAATTACAAATTACTCTTATTGAGGCGCAAAAGTACAAAAAATCCCTTTAACTGCCTTCTTTTGAAGCAGAATATTATTGAAGACTTGCAGCGGGATGGGCGAAAAGAATGGAAGTGCCGGTCAAGGCACTGATAATCATCTATATTATTCTGTTTTTTTTAGTTCTTTTTGCTTACTTTCTATTGATAATGTCTCTGGCGCAGGGTCCTTCGTGGTTGGGATATCCCGGTGCGTGGCTGCGCCATCTCTTGTCGGCTTCAACTTTCAGGCTTCGGTAGTCGTCCTGTGTGCGGCGGATGTAGTCGTCCAGCAGTGCCCGGTGCTCGGCCAGAATCTTTGAGTATTTGGGGTCATGGGCAAGGTTTCGTCTTTCTCCTTTATCCTTCAGCATATCATACAGTTCTTCCCCGTTGCCTTCCAGATAGTGTGTGTATTTGTATCTGGGACTGCGTATCATCCGTCCCGGGCTGACGGTCACTTCGTATTCACTGTGCCATTCGGAGGCTGCATAGGGGTGCTGTCTCTTTTGCTTCTCGCCTTTCAGGAAAGGGGCAAGGCTGATGCCGGGCTTGGAGGAAGGCACCGGAATGCCTGCCAGTTCACAGAGAGTGGGCAGCAGGTCGATAGTGGGTTGGGTCAGTAAATCTTCCACCGGTTTTTGACGGGGATGAA
Source organism: Bacteroides sp. AF25-38AC (assembly GCF_003602995.1). Taxonomy (NCBI): domain Bacteria; kingdom Pseudomonadati; phylum Bacteroidota; class Bacteroidia; order Bacteroidales; family Bacteroidaceae; genus Bacteroides; species Bacteroides sp. AF25-38AC. Next base: position 4,375 of record NZ_QTMD01000053.1, read on the forward strand.
TACCGGGACCGGCTATGATGAAGGGCACATTTGTCATTTCTTCGTAAAAGCTGACCTGCTTGGTTACCATGCGGTGTGACCCCATTCCGTCTCCGTGGTCTGCCAGTACAATGACAATTGTATTTTTGCCGGCGGGAGTGGAGTAGAGGGCTTCCAGTACACTCTCTATCTGTCTGGCCACTATCCGCGTGTAATGCTGGAAGGCGGCGACGTAGTGCCGGTAATTGTCCTCGTTCCAGTGGGCGGCTTGCATCATCCTCCGGTGGCTGCAGCAGATGTACTGAATGGGCAACGGAAGTTTTTCCCAGTCTTCCACTTCAAAGTTTTCGGGTAGTAGCGGGAGTGGGGTACTGATGGGGCTATCTATGTGCTCCCCTTTATTTTCGCCTACATATCCGCAGATATTGTGCGGGTTTTGGAAATCGGCTATGCAGATGAAAGGTTCTTGCGGTGGATTGCTGAGATAGGCCACGGCATCCTCGCAGGTTCCTACATCCAGAAAGCTGTCATTGTTGACGGGAAATTCGGGGTCGGTGAAGGGCTTGGCAACCGGTTCCTTGTGGCGGAATCCCCTTAGGGAACCCATGTCATGGGTTTTGCCAAAGTGGACGGCCTCATAACCGTTGGCGGTGAAGAGGCTTCCCAGGGTCGGAATGCTGTCGGGCAGCGGAGGATTGATGTGTTCGGCCGAGTTGGAACGTACATTGGTTTGATGCGGCATCAGTCCGCTCCATAAGGCAGCGCGTGACGGTTGGCTGAGGGGGCATCCCACGTATGCGTTGGCAAATGTTACACCTTGGGAGGCAATTCGGTCTATAGGTGGAGTGCAGCTGGGGTCGGCACCGTATGCGCCTACTACCCGCTGGGTCAGATGGTCGCATTGGATAATAAGAAAATTGGGCGATTGCTGTGCCATTACCGGAAAGCTGCACAATGCCATTCCCATAAAAGAGTGAATCGTTTTCATCAGATTTGGATTTTATTTGTTCAAGGTTATTGTATGGTGGCAAATGTATGAAAAAACGGATATAAAAAAAGCTTCCACCTACGTTTATGAACGTAAATGGAAGCTTTTGTACAATATCTGTATGCAGTTGCTGTTAACTGTTCATGCTCATCAGGAATTCGTCGTTGTCTTTGGTCTTCTCCAGACGGTCTTTTACGAAGTCCATGGCTTCTATCGGATTCATGTCGGCAAGGTACTTGCGGAGAATCCACATGCGGTCCAGTGTCTGCTTGTCTTGCAGCAGGTCGTCGCGGCGGGTGCTGGAGGCAACGATGTTGACAGCCGGGAAGATACGCTTGTTGGACAAGTTGCGGTCGAGCTGCAACTCCATATTACCCGTACCCTTGAATTCTTCGAAGATAACCTCGTCCATCTTTGAGCCAGTGTCAATCAAGGCAGTGGCAAGGATGGTCAGTGAACCGCCGCCCTCGATGTTACGTGCTGCACCGAAGAAGCGTTTGGGCTTATGCAATGCGTTGGCATCCACACCACCGGAAAGCACTTTGCCGGAAGCCGGGGATACGGTGTTGTAGGCACGTGCCAGGCGGGTGATGGAGTCGAGGAAGATGACAACATCGTGTCCGCATTCCACCATGCGTTTTGCTTTTTCAAGGACGATGCCGGCAATCTTCACGTGGCGTTCTGCCGGTTCGTCGAAGGTAGAGGCGATTACTTCCGCATTGACGGTACGCGCCATGTCGGTAACTTCCTCCGGGCGTTCGTCGATGAGCAGCATAATCATGTAGACTTCCGGATGATTGGCGGCAATGGCGTTGGCAATGTCTTTCATCAAGATGGTCTTACCGGTTTTGGGCTGTGCCACAATCAAGGCACGCTGGCCCTTACCGATGGGGGCAAACAAGTCTACGACACGGGCCGACATAGAGTCGGAGTATCCACCTTTGCAAAGCTTGAACTTCTCGTCCGGGAAGAGGGGGGTGAGGTGCTCGAACGGTACGCGGTCGCGTACGAAAGCCGGGTCACGTCCGTTTATTTTGGATACTTTTACCAGCGGGAAGTACTTTTCGCCTTCTTTCGGGGGACGGATTACGCCTTCTACCACATCACCGGTTTTCAGGCCGAACAATTTGATTTGTGATTGTGATACGTAAATATCGTCCGGTGAGGACAAATAGTTGTAATCGGAGGAACGGAGGAAGCCGTAGCCATCCTGCATGATTTCCAGTACACCGGTTCCGGTGAGGATGTCATCGAATTCGTACGTCTTCTCGCGTTCTATTACGGGTTTGCGTTCCGGAGCGGCGGGATAGTTCTCTCCGTTGTTATACGGTTGTGCAGGGCGCTGCTGCACGGGGCGCTGTTGGTTATAGCCACCGTTGCGGTTGTTATTGTTGTTGTTATTGTATGGGTTGTTGTTGTCGCGGGCGCGGAGGCGCGGGCGTTGTGGCTGTTGCGGTTCGGCTGGGGCAGCGGCAGGAGTGGGAGTGGCGGGAGTTTCCGCTTTGGTCGCTTCGAATTTGCCGATAAGTTCGGATGGCAATTCTATTTTTTCCGTAGGGAGGTCTTCAATGGGGATGAAGTCATCTGCCGCTTCGGCCAGGATAGGGCTTTCGTCCGGTACGATATTCTTTTCTGCTTTGGCTTCTGCCTGAGGTTCTGTTTTCGGAGCTTTAGCCTCGAAGTTCAATTCCGGTTCGGCAACCTTCGGGGTTTCCGTTGCTTGGGGTGCAGCAGTCTCTTCCTTTACCTTGCGGGGGCGTCCCGGTTTGCGTTTGGGTACGGCGGCTTCTTTGGCTGGCGCCGGCGTTGCAGCTTCTATGGTCGGTTCTTGGGGTGCTTCCACAGTTTTGGGTTGTTCTTTCGCAGCCGGTGCTTCCTCTGTTTTGGCTTTGGTGAGGTTTCCGTTTTTATTGGCTGAGAACACTTTGTCGGCACCTTCCTTTTTTACGGTCTTTACAGTGACGCGCGAGCGTTTTTGCTTTTCCCCTTTACGCTCTTCCTTCAGCTTGTCGGCGGCAACTTTCTTGGTAGCGCCTGCGATAGCTTGTTCGTCAAGTATCTTGTAAACAAGTTCTTCTTTTTTGAGTGAGTCTGTTTTTTTTATACCCAGTTCTTGGGCAATAGTTTGTAGTTCCGACAAATTTTTGTCGTTCAGTTGAATGATGTTATACATACAGTATATATGTGAATGGTTTAAAATTTACTTTTATTGAAAGGCATAAGTGCACAGTTGCAGTTGTTGTAGGAAGCAACTTGGGCAAGTTTACCTTGTGATATATGATTTATATGGGATATTTATTATTGAACCGGAAATCTGATAAACAATTCTTGCCACAGCAAGAAGTCGCAGAATGTTTCAACGGTGCAAAGGTAATAAATATTTTTGGTTTCATAAACAAATCATCTTTTTTTTAAATTTAAAACTTTATCTTTGCTGTATTAACAACAACATGAAGGATTGGTTTATGAATATAGATGAAGTACAGTTGATAACTTTTTCACCTACTTGTACCTCTAAACAAGTGGGAGAGGCAATTGTTCACGGAACGGGAATTTCGTCTGTCTCCAAAGTGGACCTCACCTTGGAGGCGGCGGGTAAAAGGGAGGTGCCTTCCCATGCTTTGGCGGTCATCACGGTGCCCGTATATGGCGGTCATGTGGCTCCTTTGGCATTGGAGCGGATGAAGGAGCTTCATGCTGACGGTGCACCTGCCGTGGTTGTGGTGGTGTACGGCAACCGGGCCTATGAGAAGGCTTTGGTGGAATTGGATGCTTTTGTCACGAAGTTGGGCTTCAAGGTAATTGCAGGTGCTACGTTTGTAGGAGAGCACTCTTATAGCAGTGAGAAATATCCGGTGGCATCCGGACGTCCGGATGCGGACGACTTGGAGTATGCAAAGCTTTTTGGTGAAAAAATACGTGCTAAAATTGCGGCGGCCGAAGATATGGAGAAACTGTATGGGGTGGATGTGACCCGTATCCAGCGTCCGCGCCAGCCTTTCTTCCCGTTGCTCCGCTTTTTGCGCAGAGTCGTCAAGTTGCGTAAGAGTGGGGTGCCTATGCCCCGTACTCCGCAAGTGGATGCGGAACGTTGTACGCATTGCGGATATTGCGTGAAGCATTGTCCTGCAGGAGCCATTATAAAAGGAGACGAGTGCAATACGGTTGCAGAGAAATGCATCAAATGTTGTGCTTGTGTGAAAGGCTGTCCGCAGAAGGCGCGCACGTATGACACGCCGTTTGCCGTATTGCTTTCCGATTGCTTCAAGAAACAGAAGGAGGACAGAATCATTCTGTGATGGCTACTGGTCGATGGTTGATACGACCAACACTTTCCGGGTTTTTTCGTCTATTCTGAAACGGTTGTCCACCCGTTCTCCCACCAGCCAGATGATGTCATCTCCGCAGCAAAGCACCCATTGCCGTTCTTTGCGCAGAAGGGAGAACTTGCGGTCGGTCAGGTAGTCGCTTACCTTCTTCCGGCCTTTCATGCCGAAGGGCACGAAGCTGTCTCCCTGCCTGCAAAGGCGCAGTGATAGGGGATGCTGGAGTTTGTCGGCATCAAAGCAGGCGGTAGCTTTGTCGCGTGGAATCATGAAATCCGGTGCATAGGGATGCTCTTTCATTTCCAATAACGGCTTTACGGCTTCCTGTACGGGTTCTATCAACAACGAGCCGCGGTCTTTGATGACACGCCAGCCGGGGGTGGCAAAGACTTTGCCGGGCTGTCCGTCCAATGTCCGGCAGATGTCCCTTACTTGTGCGGCGTTGAATCCAAGCGGATGCAGAATTTCAAATAAGACCGTTTCCGGTGCCGCTTCTTGCCTCAGGGCGCCGATACTTATGCCTTCCGGTGTCTTGACTCGCAGTTTGGCTTCTTCTATACCTATATTATATATAGAGGCGGCATCGTCCAGATGCTCTGCCGTTTTGAGGATGCTTTCCTTGACGGAGGGGTTTATCTCCTGCATCATGGGAAGCAGGTTCAAGCGTATTTTGTTGCGGGTATATTCGTCCTGCAGATTGGTGCTGTCCGTCACGTAGGCTTGCCCGATACTTTCCAGATAACCGACGATTTCCTTTCTGTCCAGGCAGAGCAAGGGGCGGACTATATGTCCGTTTCGGGGGCGTATACCCCGCAATCCGTTGATGCCGGTACCGCGAATCAGATTGAGCAGCAATGTCTCTACACTGTCATCTTGATGGTGGGCGACGGCAATGACAGCTGCACTGCATGCTTCCCTTGTTTTTTCGAACCACGCGTAGCGCAATTCCCTTGCAGCCATTTCGATGGAGATATGCCGTTCCTTTGCTTCCTGCTCCGTGTTGAAGTGGACGGTGTGCAGCGTCACCCGGTGCTCCAGGCAGAGCTGGCGTACAAAGTGCTCGTCGCGGTCGGATTCCGCTCCGCGCAGATGGAAGTTGCAATGGGCGGCTTCGCATGTGTATCCCAGGCTGAGGAGCAGGCGCAGCAACGCCACGGAGTCCGCCCCGCCGCTCAGTGCCACAAGTATCTTGTCGTCCAGCGAGAAGAGCTTGTGGCGCTCGATGTATTGTACTACCTTCTGCATATTCAACTATAGAGTGGTGCAAAGATAGTGCAAACGATTTTTATTGCCATATCTGCAAGTATCTATTTTCAGAATCTCTATCGGCTAAGGTCGTATTTGCTAAAAGCTAATCTTACCACAGCTGTGTTTTATGCATACCACACCTTTGTTCTTTTCTTACCACAGCTGTGGTAAGAAAAGAACAAAGGTGTGGTGAAGTTACGATTTAGTATCTCTGGAAGTAGTGTTTTGCCTTCTGGGCATTATTGTTTAGTGTCTCTTATTTAAAAACATTCTAAATTATTTGTGCCTTGCGGACATAAGTATTATCTTTGCCCCCAAAATAGAAAAGAAAGGCAGAAAGACTATGCGTTTGTCCGAATTGAATACCGGTGAAAAAGGTGTAATCGTAAAAGTGCTGGGACACGGTGGTTTCCGCAAACGGATTGTGGAAATGGGATTTATTAAAGGTAAAACAGTGGAGGTCTTGCTGAATGCCCCACTACGCGACCCTATCAAATACAAAGTAATGGGATATGAGATTTCTCTTCGTCGGCAGGAGGCTGAGATGATAGAGATTATCAGTGAGCAGGAAGCTAAGGAGCAGGCTGTGCAGCCCGATTACCACGAGGGGTTGGGCGAAAACATGCATCTGGGCGAAGATGAGCTGAAGCAACTGGCCCTCGGCAAACGCCGCACCATAAATGTGGCTTTGGTGGGAAATCCCAACTGTGGTAAAACTTCTCTTTTCAACATCGCTTCCGGTTCGCACGAGCATGTGGGCAATTACAGTGGCGTTACGGTAGATGCCAAGGAGGGGTATTTTGATTTCCAAGGTTACCACTTCCGTATTGTCGACCTTCCCGGAACCTATTCCCTCTCGGCCTACTCCCCTGAAGAAATCTATGTCCGCCGGCACATTATCAATGAAACGCCGGATATCATTATCAATGTTGTGGACTCTTCCAACCTGGAACGCAATCTCTATCTCACCACCCAGCTGATTGACATGAACGTGCGCATGGTGATTGCACTGAACATGTACGATGAGCTGGAAGCCAGTGGAAACACGCTGGACTATGTAAAGCTCAGCCAGTTGTTCGGAGTTCCGATGTTGCCTACGGTCAGCCGTAGCGGAAAAGGCATTGAACAGCTGTTCCATGTGATTATCAATATTTACGAAGGCGGCGACTTCCTCGACCATAAGGGCAGGATGCGCAGCGAGATATTGAGTGACCTTCGCAGCTGGCATCAGGAGTATGTTCCCGACCATGACTTCGGCAGCCATAAAGAAGAGATAGAACAGCCGCGTGGCTTCTACCGTCATATCCATATCAATCACGGTCCCGAGCTGGAACGTAGCATTGAGGAGGTGAAGCGCGTCATCAGCGTCAATGAGAACATCCGCCACAAATATTCCACGCGTTTCCTTGCCATCAAGTTGCTGGAGAACGACGAAGACTTGAAAAAGATTGTGGAAGAGTTGCCCAATGGAAAGGAGATTCTTGCCGTCCGCGACCGGGAAGAGGCACGGATTGCCGAGGTGGTGAACGAGGAGAGCGAGCAGGCCATCACCGATGCCAAGTATGGTTTTATAGCCGGTGCCCTGCGCGAGACCTATGTGGACAATCATCAGGATACGTCGCGCACTACTCAAATCATAGACTCAATCGTTACTCACCGTGTATGGGGTTATCCCATTTTCTTCCTTTTCCTTTATCTGATGTTCGAAGGCACCTTTGTGCTGGGCGACTATCCTATGCAGGGGATTGAATGGCTGGTAGGCGAATTGGGCGACCTGATATGCAACAACATGTCCGAAGGACCGCTGAAGGACCTTCTGGTGGATGGTATTATCGGAGGTGTGGGCGGTGTCATTGTTTTCCTGCCGAATATTCTGTTGCTCTATTTCTTTATTTCCTTGATGGAAGACTCGGGCTATATGGCACGTGCCGCTTTCATTATGGATAAGATTATGCATAAAATGGGGCTGCATGGAAAGTCTTTCATTCCGCTGATTATGGGCTTTGGGTGTAATGTGCCCGCCATTATGGCTTCGCGTACCATTGAGAACCGCAAGAGCCGTCTGGTGACGATGCTCATCAATCCGCTGATGTCGTGCAGCGCTCGTCTACCCATCTATTTATTGCTGGTAGGCGCCTTCTTCCCGAACAATGCGAGCTTTGTGCTGTTAGTAATCTATGCCATCGGCATTCTGTTGGCAGTGGTCATGGCACGTCTTTTCTGCCGCTTTCTGGTGAAAGGAGACGATACGCCGTTTGTCATGGAGCTGCCGCCTTATCGTATGCCGACGTCCAAGGCCATCTTCCGCCATACGTGGGAGAAGGGGGCGCAGTATCTCCGCAAGATGGGAGGCATCATTATGGTGGCATCCATCGTTATCTGGGCATTGGGATATTATCCCAACCACGATGAATATGAAAGTGTGACGGAACAGCAGGAGAATTCCTACATCGGCCGGATTGGTAAAGCCATGGAACCGGTCATCGAACCGTTGGGATTCGACTGGAAGCTGGGCATCGGCATCCTTTCCGGCGTGGGCGCCAAGGAGCTGGTGGTAAGCACGCTCGGAGTGCTTTATGCCGACGATGCCGAGGCAGATGCCGTAAGCTTGGGTGAACGCATTCCGATAACGCCCCTGGTGGCTTTCGGTTACATGGTGTTTGTGCTGATTTATTTTCCGTGCATCGCCACGTTGGCAGCCATTAAAGGGGAGTCGGGCAGTTGGAAGTGGGCCGTGTTTGCGGGGCTTTATACTACTGCGCTGGCCTGGCTGATGTCTTTCGCAATTTATCAGATAGGAGGTCTGTTTTTATGATGAATAGTTGGCAGGAGTGGGTAGTAGCCTTATTGTTGTTGCTCTGCGCTGTGCGGATTGGCATGAGTATTTATTCTTTTTCTCATCGGGTCAAAGAAAATGGTAATCCGTGTGATAGTTGTGCAAGTGGCTGTGAACTAAAGAATTTGTATGATAAGAAGCGTGCGGAGTGCAGTGGAGTGACGAAAAAAAAGAAGAAAAGTTGTTGCGGATAGTTGGTAGTTTCAAAAAAAGTGCTACCTTTGCATCCGCAAACGAGAAATAAAGAGTTCTTGTAAGAACCGGTACCTTGGATGAGTGGCTTAGTCAGCGGTCTGCAAAACCGTGTACGGCAGTTCGAATCTGCCAGGTACCTCGAAGAATAAAACTCCGAAACTGCTTTTTAAAAGTGTTTCGGAGTTTTTTGTTATAGGGAATTGTTTGCCCATTCTATAAAATATCGGGTCAACGTAACAATCTGAGGTATTTTATATTTAAGCATATAATTTAGCAAGTCTA